>JBOHAK010000118.1:0-24406 GCA_050697795.1 Gaiellaceae bacterium | reverse complement strand
TCGTCGTCGAGCACGTCGGCGAGGCGACGTGGAAGACGTCGCTCCAGGTCGCCGCGCCGCAGGGCCGGGTCGCGGTCATCGGGGCGACGAGCGGCCCGAACCCGCCCGCGAACCTCCACCGCATCTGGTGGAAGCAGCTCACGATCGTCGGCTCCACGATGGGAACGCGCGAGGACTTTGCGGCCGTCTACGAGCTCGTGAAGAGCGCCCGCGCCCAGCCCGTGGTCGACCGCGTTTTCCCGCTGGCCGACGCGGCCGTGAACCACGCCGAGGACGACGTGGTGGCAGCGGTGCGCGAGGCGACGGGCGGGCACGGCGCCGACGTCGTCGTCGAGCACGTCGGCGAGGCGACGTGGAAGACGTCGCTCCAGGTCGCCGCGCCGCAGGGCCGGGTCGCGGTCATCGGGGCGACGAGCGGCCCCAACCCGCCCGCGAACCTCCACCGGATCTGGTGGAAGCAGCTCACGGTCGTCGGCTCGACCATGGGCACGCGCGAGGACTTCGCGGCCGCCTACGAGCTCGTGAAGAGCGGCCGCGCCCAGCCCGTCGTCGACCGCGTCTTCCCGCTGGCCGAGGCCGCCGCCGCGCACGAGCACCTCGAGGCCGGCCGGCAGCTCGGCAAGGTCGTCCTGCGCATCCCGGAGTAGCCGTGAGAACGATCGGGGTCGAGGAGCGGCGGGCGCGGCTCGCCCGCCGACATCGCCTGGCGCCCGCGGCCCGCCTCGACGATCCCGTCGACATCGCCCGGGACCTCGTCGGGCTGCACGCGAGTGACCCGGCCTCGGTGTACGTGTCCGCCGCGGCGCGGATGCGGACCCCCGCGCTCGAGCCGGTCGAGCACGCTCTCTACGAGGTGCGCAAGCTCGTGCGCCTGCTCGGCATGCGCCGGACCATGTTCGTTCTCCCGCTCGATCTGGCGGCAATAGTCCAGGCGGCCTGCGCGGGCGGGATCGCCGCACGGCAGCGCCGCCGGTTGGAGACGATGATCGACGACGCCGGCCTGCACGACGACCCGGCCGCTCACGTCCGCGAGGTCGAGCAGGCGACCCTCGCGGCGCTGGAGGCGCGCGGGGAGGCGACCGGCGCGGAGCTGAGCAGGGAGATCGCTGCGCTTCGCCAGGAGGTCCTCATCGGCCAGGGCACGAAGTGGGAAGGTGCCCAGCGGCTCACGACGTGGATGCTCGTCCTCCTCGGCGCGGAGGGACGTATCGTCCGCGGCCGGCCGCGCGGCTCCTGGATCAGCAGCCAGTACCGCTGGGCGCCGCTCGAGTCGTGGCTACCCGGCGGCCTGGAGGAGTGGGACGTCGACGCTGCGCAGGCGGAGCTCGCGCGCCGCTGGCTCGCGTCCTACGGCCCGGCGACGCTCTCCGACCTGCGCTGGTGGACCGGCTGGACCGTCGGCGTGACGAAGCGTGCGCTCGCGCAGGTCGAGACCGCGGAAGTAGACCTCGACGGCGAGCCGGGGCTCGTCCTCGCCGACGACCTCGAGCCCATCGCCACCCCGGAGCCGTGGGTCGCCCTGCTCCCCGGCCTCGACCCGACCGTCATGGGCTGGAAGCGCCGCGAGTGGTACCTCGGCCCGCACGCGCCGGCACTGTTCGACACCGCGGGAAACGCCGGCCCGACTGTCTGGTGCGACGGACGGATCGTCGGCGGCTGGGGCCAGCCCGAGAGCGGCGAGGTCGCGTTCCGGCTGCTCGAGGACGTGGCCGCCGAGGCGCGCGCCGCCATCGAGGCCGAGGCCGAGCGGCTACGCGCCTGGCTCGGCGGGGTGCGCGTGTCGCAGCGCTTCGGCGCGCCGCTGGTACGCGAGCTCAGCGTCTAGAGGACGATGCGAGGGACGACGTCGAGCGGACAGCCGGCGGCCACGAGGTGCCGCACCTGGGCGACGTCGACGGGTGCCCTCGTGAGCGTCTCGGCCTCCTTCGGCGTGAACCCCAGTGCGAGGAACTGCTTCCGCCGCCACTGACGCACGACAGTCCTCTCGGGGAGCCGCTTCGGTCTGGTCTCGGTGCCGTGCTCGCTCATGTTCTCAGTCTGAGTCAGGCCCCGTGCCGGACGACCGTCGAAGGGTGAGGTCGCGCCTCTCCGAAGGTCGAGGCCTGCCTGGGGCCGATCCGAGTGGGAATGCCCACCAAGGGAAGAACGCCGCCGCGCGGCGCGGAGGATTCGCCCTCGACCGCATCGATCCGGGCCGATCCGCAGGCCGCGCGACGGCTGCCCACAGTCTTGGCCGGGCGGCTAGGCGCCGCGCCCGCCGAGCGGGCAGTCTGGCACACGTCCTTCGGGTAGACGGCCTACCGGCCCGCCGGCGCTGCGGCAGCTGCGCGAGCCGTCGTCTCCTTCGCGGGCTCCCAGCGAGGAAGCGTCAGGGTGATCGCCGTCGGCCCGCCCGGCCGGCTTTCGACGGCAAGGTGCCCCCCGAGCAGCCGGATCCGCTCGCTCATTCCCACGAGGCCCAGACGGCCCCGCGCGGCGGCGGCCACAAGTGCCCGCTCGACGTCGAATCCGCGTCCGTCGTCGACGACGGATGCGCGGATGCAGGCGGCCGTCGCCCGCACGCGCAGGCCCGCGCGGGACGCCGAGCTGTGCTCGCGGACGTTGGCGAGCGCCTCGCGGACGACCGCGGCGAGCGCGAACCGCTGCGATGGCGTCAGGTTGTCGAAGCTCCCGCTGATGTCGATGTCAATCTCGATCCCGCTCCTGCCCGCGAAGGCGGAGGCCTCGTCCCGCAACGCCACGGCGAGGTCGCCTCCGCGCAGCCGGTGGGACTCGAGCGAGAGTGCGAGCTCGCGCAACGCCTCGTCGACCTCGCGGAGTCGGACCGCGTAGTCGTCGAGCCACGCGAGCAGGAAGCGCAGTTCGCCGCCGTCGCCCTCGGAGGCCAGGCGGTCCCGCAGGAGGTGCGTATCTCCGACGAGCGTCGCCAGCACCTGCAGCGGGCCGTCGTGGATGTCGAGCCCGATTCGCACGAGGCGCCGCTCGCTCGCCTCCACGAGCACACGCTCGTGCGCCGCGGCTCGCCGGAGGAGCCGCTCGCGCTCGACCGCCGAGCTGAGATGGGTAGCGGCTTCGCCGGCGTAAGCGAGCGCGGTGTCCGTCGCCGACGGTCGGGAACGGAAGACCAATGCCGCGTACGTCGCGCCCCAGTGCAGCACCGGCACGGCGCGCACGTGGCCTCTGCCGGGATCACGACCCCGGCCGCTGCGCAGGACCTCACGCGCGCAGGCGCGCACGCGCCTGGTCGCCCCGTTCTCGCCGACGACGCACAGACACTCGAGACCGCGCCCGGCGCCGCCCTGCCAGAGCGACGCGCCCGCGAGCGGGCCGAGGGACACCGCTGCCCGCAGCATCCCCTCCGCCGCCACCCGAGGAGGAAGCTCGGCGAGGACGCGGCTGCGGAGGAGCTCCCGGAAGAGGTCGAGCCTCACCGCGGCGTCCGGGCGCGGCGACTCCGCCGCGAGGAGCTCCACGAGTGGGATCACCGTCCCGGCGAAGCGCTCCTCGAGGAGCAGGAGGCCGAGGGCCTCACCCGCGAAGGCCAGCGCGGCCCGTTCGGCGGCCTCCACGGACGCTTCTCCCGCGCGCAACAATGCACGCGCGCGCCCCCGGGCGGCCGCCAGTACGTCCTCCTCTCCCTCCCCGACGGCGGCGGCGAGGAGATCCTCCGTGCGCTCGAGCGCGCTCGCCACGACCTTCCGCTCCTCAGACCGAGCTCTCGACGAGCCCGTGCTCGAACGCGTAGCGAGCGGCCTCCGTGCGGCTCCCCACGCCGAGCTTGCGGAAGATGTTGCGCAGGTGGAACTTCACCGTCTGCTCGCTGACCCAGAACTCGCGGCCGATCGCCTGGTTCGAGAGCCCGCGCGCGACGGCCTTCAGGATCACGAGCTCACGCTTCGTGAGTCCGACCGATCCCGCGAGCCCTTCGTCGGACTTGTCCGGAACGCCGACCGCATGGAAGACGGTTCCCTCGATCGCCTGCCGTAGCGCTGCGGCGAGATCGCGCACGTCGACGCTCTTGACGACGTACGCCGTCGCCCCCCGCGCGAGGGCCGCCCGCACGCGATCGGGATCCCCCGTGGCCGAGAGGATTACGACCTTTACGTCCGGATGTCGCTTGCGAATCTGGTCCAGGCACGTGAGCCCGTCCAGCTGCGGCATGCTGAGGTCGAGGACGACGAGGTCCGGACCCGTCTGCCCGATGAGCGGCAGCACCTTCGCCCCGTTCGTGGCCTCCCCCACCACCTCGATGTCTTGCTCTGCCTCGAGCGCACGCCGTATGCCGCTGCGGACGAGCGGATGGTCGTCCGCGATCAGGACCTTCGTCTTCATGCCGCAACCCTCCCTCGGACCCACCTTGACGTGGGTTCCAAAGCGTGGCGCGGTTCGGCTGCGCTGGCAATAGGTCGGGAGGCGGATTCGGCGTTCAGGTCCTGAACGCCCTCCGCTCCCCAGGAGGGGAGGGGCGGGCGCGCCCCTCCCCCGTCTTCGTCCGCGCCGCAGCTACCTCGCGAACTTGAAGTGGGCGACGTGCCGCGTCCCGTCGATCAGCGTCACGTCGAGTCGCCGGCACGTCCCCGCCCAGGCCTTATCCGACTTCCACACGTACACGTACTGATCGGCGACGGCGTCGTAGGCGAGGGTGCTCCCGCCGGCGGTGACGGTCTGCTCGACCATGTCCAGCGGGGCGGACGTGCTGCAGTCGACCGCATGGGAGGCCGGGTAGCCGGCCGCCAAGACGTCGAGGCCCTGGTCGCCGCCGAGCGAGAACTTCACCGGAATCCCGCTCCCCGCCTTCACGCCGTTCAGCGTCGGCAGGTTGTCGATGGGGCGGAAGAAGCCGCGGAAGTCGAAAACAACCGTGTAGAGACACGTTGCGCCCGCGACGTGGCCGACGTTGTCCTCGGCGGCGGGCGCGCTCGCCGACTTCGTCCCCACGGAGGACGTGTCGAGCGCGACCGAGCCGGTCGCCGGTGTGGCGAGACCGGACTCGGCGTCCGCCGCCGTCCAGCCCGCGGTGGCGGCGCTCCCGAGGAGCACAGGGGTGGAGGGGCATTCCAGCGCGACGAGGGGTGCGTCGGCATCCACCTGGACGGTAAGGCCGCCGGCCGCCGATTCGTTTCCGGCCTGGTCCCGGACCGTCCCGCTCGCCGTGTGCGAGCCGCTCGTGCTGAAGACGGCGTCCGCGGGCACGGTGGCCGGGTCGACGCCGCTCCCGGCGTCGCCGTTGGCCAAGGCGGGGTCTCCGGCGGCGGCGAACGTGAGCACGACCTCATCCGCGTACCAGCCGCCGGCGCCCGCGTAGTCGGGTGCGCGGTCGGGCGTCGCCGACGGGGCGTACGGAGCCGTCAGGTCGATGTTGATGCCGTCGACCGTCGCCGAGTCCGCGTTTCCGGCCCGGTCTCGCGCCGTGCCGACGACGGACTGGTCGCGGCCTTCGGCGCCGAGCGTCTGGTCGGCCGGGCAGGAGGCGAGGCCCGAGAGGGCGTCGGCGCAGGCGAAGGACACGACGACGTCGCCGGCGTTCCAGCCGAACGCGTTGGCCTCCGGCGTGCGCGCCCCCGAGATCGTCGGCTTCGTCGCGTCGCGCTTCACCGCTACTTCGACGGGCCCCGAGGAGCCTCCGACGCTCGTGGCCCCGCAGGAGAAGACGAACTCGCCGTCCGTCACGACGCCCTGGTCGTCACAGCCGTCGAGCACGAGCGAGCTGGGGGATTCCGGCTCGTCGACGTCCCAGGCGAGCAAAACGTCGCCGCGGTACCAACCCTCGTCGCCGTCGGGCGACGAGGGTGCGAGCGTCCAACCGATCGTCGGCGCCGAGGGGTCATAGATCGAGTACGTGGCGGACGTCTCCTGCATGAGACCGCCGACATCGGTGTAAGAGCAGCTCGCCGTCTGGATGCCGAGCCCGTCCGCCGCATAGGCGCCGGTGACGGCGCTGAGATCGGCGGCGAAGCTGGAGCTCCCGTCCTCGGCGTCCTCGACTGCGCAGCCGGCCGCCGGAACGGAGCCCTTGGCGTAGCTCGCGCCGTGCTCGACGCCCGTCACGGTCACCGTACGCGCCGCTGCTGTTGGACACCTCCATGAAGGTCACGCTCGCCGAGCCTGCGGCGCCCGACGTCACCGTGAGCGTCTTGACGTCGCCGCAGCTCGCGAACGTCAGGGACGCCGGGCCGACGGTGGCGACGGACGTGTCGCTCGAATGCACGGAGACGACGAGCGTCGACGAGCCCGTGAGGTTGCAGCCGTTCTTGCCGTCCCCGTTGCGAGGAACGACGGTGAGGGCGGTCGAGCCGGCGTTCCCTCCCGAGGTGAGGGTCAGGACTCCGGCGGTTCCGCTGAGGTCATTTCTGATGTCGTCGGCGGACGCTCCGACGGCGAGCAGCCCCGCCGCAGTCAGCGTCCCGAGGATCAGGCCGAGCCTGCCTCGTGCTCGTGTGCGCTTCGAGTTCGACACAGCCATGCTCCCTCGGCGGTTTGGGGACGGTGCTCCGCGCGCGCAGCGCGCTCCTCCCCGGGTTATGAGCGGTCGGAGGCCCGCGTTCGCCCCGCCGAGGAGTAGGAAGGCCCCTCCTCTTCGGGGGGCGGATGCGCCGGCTCGCGGAGGAGTCGCAGCAGAGAGCGCCGGTCGGAGAGCTTCAGCTTCTTGACGATCGAGGCGGCGTGACGCCGCACGGTCACGGGCGCGACGAGGAGCCGCTCGGCCGCCTCCGCCGTCGAGAGGCCCGCGGCGAGCAGCTCGAGCGTCTCCCACTCGCGGTCGGTCAGGGTGGAGCCACGGCCCCCCGGGAGGAGCAGACGCCTGCGGCGCCGTCGTGAGCGGAACTCGTCGAGCACGCGGGCGACCAGGGCCCGCGGCAGCGCCGCCTCCCCGGCGAGCACTCCTTCGACCGCGAGCGCGAGGCGCGCGGGGTCCATGTCCTTGAGGAGGTAGCCCTGGACGCCGGCGCGCAGAGCGGTGAACAGGTCCTCGTCGCTGTCCGAGACCGTGAGCATGAGGATGGCGGTCTCCGGGAGGCGGGCTGCGATCTGGGAGGCCGCGGCGATGCCGTTGCCCGGCATGTGCACGTCGAGCAGGCACAGGTCCGGCCGCTCCCGCTCGGCGGCGGCCACCGAATCGGCTGCGCTCGCAACCTCCGCGCACACCTCGAAGCCGTGCTCCTCGAGCGCCCGCCGGACGCTCGTCCGCAGCGGTGGATGGTCGTCGGCGATCAGGACACGACGGCGCGGGGCTATGGGAGCAGCACCTCCACCCGGGTGCCCTGGAGGGGATCCGAGACGATGCGAAGCTCGCCGCCGAGCGTCTTCACGCGCTCCTGCATGCCGAGGATGCCGAAGGCGCCGAAAACCGCCACCGGCCGGTCAGCGTCGAATCCGACCCCGTCGTCGCTAATCGTGAGCCTCGTGCCCTGCTCACGCGAGAGCTCGACGCAGACGCCGGTCGCCCGCGCGTGGCGGGCGGCATTAGCGATCGCCTCGTGCAGAACGCGGGCCAGCTCTGCACGCGCCGGTGGTGGAAGCTCGATGCCGTCGGCGAGCCGAAGCTCGAGGCCGAGGCCCGCACGATCGGCCGCGTGCCGGGCCACCTGCTCGAGCTCCTCGGCGAGCGGCGCCTCGACGGGCCGCCTGAGCGCGAGCATGGCGCGGCGCGATTCGGCGAGGGCACTCTGTGCCGCCTCCGCGATCTTGCCGATGCGCGGGTCCGAGGCGAGGCGGCTGCACTGCGTGACGACGAAGGCCAGCTCCTGTGCGAGACCGTCGTGCAGCTCGCGCGCCATGCGTCCACGCTCGCGCGCCACGGCCACGTCGACAGCCCGCCGGTGGCCGACCGCGACAGCGTAGGCGACGAGAAGCACGAAGGCGACGCAGAAGGATGGACCGGCGATCCGGTCGGCCGCTCCGAGGCGCGCCTGCGCGACCAGCGACCCGGCGAGAAGCAGCGCGACGCTTGCGCCCGCGAGGACGAGCGCGGCCGTCCGCGCTCCGAGCGATCCGTTCCCGTTCGTGCGAGGTGGGCGGCCTCCGCCTACGGGCAGTTTCGCCCACGGCGAGCGTCGACCACGGTGTGTCGGTCTCCCCCGAGCAGCTCGGTGGAGCCTTCCGAGCGGCCCATGGAGATTCACGTCGACGACCCCCGGCACACCGGCGACCTGGTCGCCTTCCTGGAGCGGGCGTGCTGCGGCGTCGAGCGGCTCGGCGACGCGAGGCTGCGCGTCCGGATACCCGACTCCCCGCTCCCCGAGGGCGAATGGCTCGAGCTCACGCTCTACCTGCAGGCGTGGCGCGCCGTCAATCCCGACGCGCGCGTGCGGATCGCCTAGACGAGACCGCATCGAGCCGCGCAGTCCGCCGCCTGGATTCGAAACTCTGTACGGAGCTTTCCGAGGATGCGGGATACGTGGCTCTTCGCCGTGGAGGGGCTGATGAAGAGATCACGGGGGTCGGCGAGGAGCGCGCGGGACGCCGCCGCGCGCTCGTCGCAGACCGACTCTGGGGTCGAGGTCTGGTGCATTGGCCGCAGAATGCAAACGTGTCGCTCCTCACGTTGTCCTCCGGGGAGCGCTCCCGCGCAATCACTCGAACGAGGGATCGAGAGGCAGGACCGCCCTGCGGACCGCCAGGCCTAGCACTGGAAGGTGATGCTCCTGGCGCTCGCGCGGTGATCGGCGTCACCTCCGAAGCGGGCGGTCACCCGGCAGACGCCCCGCGGCGGCCGCTTGAAGCTCGTCGAGTAACGGCTCGTGGCGCTGAGGGTCGGTCGCTTCGTGGCGACGAGCCTGAAGGCGCCGCTGCGCTTGCGGAAGAGCTTCACGACGACGCGCTTGCCGGGGTGCGCGGGAGCCACCCGCCCGCGTACGCGCAGGGCCGCCCTCGTCTTCGTGACCGAGGCGGTGGTGGTCGACCCCGACCTGAGCACGGTCCTCAGTGACGGGAGGATGAAGCTCCTCGCCGCCGTGTAGTCGCCGACGTTGACGAACGGATCGTCGGCCGCCGCCACGCGCCAGTAGAAGGTGCCCCCTCCTGCGTAGGTGAACTGGCTCAGCGGCGGTGCGTAGCTTGCGTTCTCGGTGGCGCTCGTCTCGACGAGCATCGAGAAGTCCGGCCGCGTCGAGACCTGCACGCGATAGTTCCTCGCGCCGAGCTTCGGATCCCAGCGGAAGACGAGGCGACCCTGCCCGGCCTGGGCGCTCGGATTGGCCGGCTCTCGGATCGTCCGCGTGAACGCGGAGGTCGGCGTCCAGGGCCCCGGGGTCACCGCCGCCGAGCCCACCTGCGGGAAGCCGGCGCGCGCCCGCCAGTGCCAGATGCCGGGACCCTTCATCTCCGTCGGCGTGAAGGCCGCCGACGGAAGGCCGCCGAACGTCTGCTTCGTGCCGTTCGGGAACTGCACCTCGATGTCGTAGGAGACGGCGCGCGGGACGGGGAACCACTGCCACGTGGGCAGAGCGTCTCCCCGGACGGCGTTGCCGGGGTCGAGTACCGGTGTCGCGAGCGTCTTCCGGAACTGGCCCGTGTCGGACCACGTGAGGCCGTTCAGGTTCTCGTCGTCGGCCCGCACGCGCCAGTAGAGGTCGACGTCGGCGTCGAACGTCTTCATGCTCGTGTGAGCGGTCGAGTCCGTGACGACGTCCTCGAGGATCGCGCTTCCGAACGTGGGATCGCGGGACACCTGCAGCCGGTAGCGTCGCGCCGCCACGACCGGAGTCCACTGGAAGCGGGCCGGCGCGTCGAAGACCGTGCCGTTGGCCGGCGACAGGAGCGCGGGGGGAGCGGACTGTTTGTGGAAGTCGGCCGGCGCGCTGAAGCGTGGAGCGGTCACGACCCCGTCCCCGTTCCCGTCGGTGGCCGGCAGCACGACCCAGTAGTACGCGGTCGTCTCGTCGGGCCAGGTCTCCGTCGCGAACCCGCTGCGCGGCGCGTACGCGGGGACCTGGGTGAACGCGTAGTCGACGATGTTCGTGAACTCCGAGTCCCTGGCGACGAGGACGAAGTAGCTCTCCGCCCCGAGCAGCGGCTTCCAGCGGAGGAGCGGCATCGCCGACGCCGTGGTTCCCCGCCCCGGGAGCAGGTAGTCCTCGCTCCCGAGGGCACCGGGCGAGCAGCTCGGCGTGCAGGCGGCGCCGGACGGCGGCCCCGTCCACACGAAGGCGGGGCTGTCCGCGTCGGGCAGGTACGTTTCCGCGCTTCGCACGTACGCGCCGATCGCGTCGGACGCGCGGTCGAGGGCCGTGACGCGGACGCAGTACGCGTGGTCGGCCACGAGCGAGGGGAAGTCGGTCGAGACGAACGGCTGCTCGGTGTCGCTGCCGAAGGGCTTGCGGCCGTTCCAGCCGGAGCCCAGCGGCGTCCAGTACGTCGTCGCCGTCTTCGTCTTCCAGTGCTCGAGCGTCGCCGTCCACTGGCAGCCGTTCGCGAAGCGCGTCACCTCGACCTCGTAGGCCGAGGCGCCCGGAACCGCGTCCCATCCCACCACGGGCGTCGAGGTCTCGAACGCCGCTTCCGTCGGGAAGGGGTTGTCGACCACGCGGAGGTTGCGGACGCTCGGCAGGACGTTGTCGAAGCTCTTGAAGAACTCCGGTCCCACGTTCCAGACGCCGGCGTTTCGGCTCGGGTCGACGGCCCGCACCCGCCAGTAGTAGTAGTTGTTCGGGAGCACGAGGGTCGGCGTGAACGTGGAGCCGATCGTCGTCACCTTCGTGATGAAGTTGACGTCGCAGCACACCTTGGACCCGGGCGCCCAGTCGCTCGAGGAGTTGATCTCGACCTCGTAGCCGGCCGCGCCGGGGACCTCGTCCCAGCTGAACTCGTAGTCGTAGATCTCGATTGCGCCCGCGAGGTCGGTGACCTCCGGCTGCGTCGTCGACGGCCACCTCCACACGAACGAGCGGACGTCGGACGGCGCCCCGCGGTTCCCGGCCGGGTCGATCGGCGTGATCCCCCAGTAGTACGTCTTGTCGGGAGTGAGCGGCTTGGAGAGCGTGAATGCCGTGGCCTGGGTCTCGATCGGCCCCCCCGACCAGACGAGCGAGCCGAGCTCGGGATCGGTCGCCACGCTCAGGAGGTATTTCCACGCGCCCGGTGCGGGGGTCCACTCGAGGCGGAAGTGATCCATCGGATAGGTGAAGGTGGCTCCGTCGGCCGGCGCCAGGAGGGACGGGCGGTCGGCCCAGTTCTTCTCGATCGACATCGGGGTCGACCAAGCCGACACGGAGCCGTTGGAGCCGACCGCCCGCACCCGCCACCAGTAGGCGCCGTTGGGGGCGCTCTTGACGAGCGTCGCGCTCGTGTTCCGCGTGAAGTACGGATTCGTCGCGAAGCCGAGCACGAGCGAGTTGAACCCCGGGTCGGCGGCGATCTGGAACTCGTAGCGCTCCGCGCCCGCGACCGGCGTCCAGGAGAAGACGGGGAGCGCACCCACGCTCGTTCCGTCCGCCGGTGCCTGCGGAACCGGCGCCGTGAGCGCCGCGTGGGAGGGCACGGCGACGGCCAGCACCGCCACGACCGTCGCGAGTGCCGCCGAAATCCTCCCGATCCTCGTCCCCCTCATATTCGACCCCTCCCCAATGGGTTCTGCGCTTGTGTTTGCGTTGGTCATGTCACCGTCCACGCGTAGGCGGCGGGGACGGCGTCAACGTTGCCGGCCGGGTCCACGGCCCGCACCTCGAAGAGGTGCGCCCCGGGTGCGAGGCCGGTCACCGTCTCCGGGCTCGCGCACGCGGTCCAGGCACCCCCGTCCAGGCGGCACTCGAAGGTCGCGGACGCGTCGTCCGCGCTGAACGTGAAAATGGCGTCGGTCTCTGTCGTGGGGTCCAGGGGACCCGAGTCGATCGTGGTCTCCGGAGCCGTGACGTCCACGACCCATGTCCACCCGGCCGGCGAGCCGTCGGTGTTCCCGGCCGCATCGACGGCGCGCGCCTCGAAGGTATGCGCGCCCTCGGCCACGCCCTCGTAGGCCTGCGGGCTCGAGCAGGGCGCCCAGGCGCCGCCGTCGAGGCGGCACTCGAACCCGCCCGGCTCGTTCGAGCTGAAGCCGAAGGTCGCTTCGGTCGCCGCGGTCGGGTCCGCCGGACCGGAGTCGGTCGTCGTCTCCGGCGGGGTCGTGTCGACCACGACCGTGGGCGCGTTCGAGACGCCCGAGGTGTTGCCGGCGGCGTCCGTGGCCACGGCCGTGAAGGTGTGCGACCCGTCGGCGAGCGCCGTGACCGCCTTGCTCCAGGCGCCGCCCGAGGTCGCGGTGGTGACGCCCTTCGAGGTCGATCCGTCGAAGAGCTCGACGATCGAGCCCGGCTCGGCCGTCCCCGAGAGGGTCAGCGCGGTGCTCGCGCTCGTCGTGCCATCGGCGGGACTCGTGATCGTCGGAGTAGCCGGGGACGTCGTGTCCACCGTCCACGTACGCGTGGCCGGCGTCGGGTCGGTATTGCCGGCCGGGTCGGTCGCGCGCACGTCGAGCGTGTGGGACCCTTCGGCGAGCCCGGCGTAGCTCCGCGGGCTCGAGCATGGAGACCAGCCGCCCCCGTCGAGGCGGCACTCGAAGGTCGCGGACGGATCGTCGGCGGTAAAGGTGAAGCTGGCGGAGGCGCTCGACGTCGCGCCGAGCGGCCCGGTCGTCAGGACCGTGTTTGGCGCCGTGGTGTCGACGATGACGGTTCGGGCGTTCGAGGCACTCGACGTGTTGCCGGCCGCGTCCCTCGCCGTGGCCGTGTAGGCGTGCGACCCGTCGGCGACGCTCGTGAGCGTTCGGCTCCAGACGCCGCCCGGGCTCGTCGTCGCGGTCCCGAACGAGGTCGCGCCCTCGAAGACCTCCACGACCGCTCCGGACTCGGCGGTTCCGGAGAGCGTCACGGTGCCGGTGGCGTTCGTGCTCCCCTCCGCCGGGCTCTCGATCGCCGGGGGCGCGGGAGGCGTCGTGTCGATCGTCCAGGCGTGGGCCGCGGGGGTCGGGTCGACGTTCCCGGCGGCGTCCGTGGCCTGCACGTCGAAGACGTGCGGGCCCTCGCCGAGGCCGGTGAAGGTGGCCGGGCTCGCACACGGCTCCCAGGTGCCGTGGTCCAGCCGGCATTCGAAGGTCGACCCGCTCTCGCTGCTCGCGAACGAGAAGGCCGCCGACGTCGCGTTCGTCGGGTCCGCCGGCGCCGCGGTGATCGTCGTCTCCGGCGGCGTCAGGTCCACCACCCAGGAGAAGGCGGCCGGGCTCGGATCGATGTTCCCGGCGGGGTCCGTGGCGCGAACCGCGAACGCGTGGCTGCCCGCCGAGAGACCCGAGAGCGCCGTGGGGCTCGTGCACCCGACCCACGGGCCGGCGTCGAGGCGGCATTCGAAGGTCGAGCCGGGCTCGGTCGCCGAGAACGAGAAGCTCGCGTCGGTGAACCTCGACGGGTCGGCGGGCGTCGCCGTGATGGTCGTCTCGGGCGCGGTCAGGTCGACCGTCCAGGCGAAGGTCGCCGGGGCGGGATCGGTGTTCCGGGCTGGGTCGGTGGCGCGCACGTCGAACGTGTGCGGGCCCTCCGCGAGGCCGGCGAACGCCCTCGGCGCCGTGCAGGACGCCCAGGCGCCGCCGTCGAGGCGGCACTCGAAGGTGGAGCCGGCCTCCGTGGACGTGAACGAGAAGCTCGCCGAGGTGGCGGTCGTCGGGTCATTCGGCGCAGAGACGATCGCCGTCTCCGGCGCGGACGTGTCTACGACCCAGCCCGCCGCCGCCGGCGTCGCGTCCATGTTCCCCGCCGGGTCGGTCGAGCGCACCTCGAACGCGTGCGGGCCCTCGCCGAGGCCCTCGTAGGCCTCGGGGCTCGAGCAGGGCGTCCAGGCGCCGCCGTCGAGGCGACAATCGAACGTCGACCCGCCCTCGCTCGCCGTGAAGGAGAAGGTCGCCGCCGTCGCGTTCGTCGGGTCGGCGGGCCCGGCCGTGATCGTCGTCTGCGGCGCCGTGATGTCCACGGTCCACGCGTGCGCCGCGGGGGTGGAATCGGCGTTCCCGATGCCGTCCAGCGCCCGGACCTCGAAGACGTGCGCGCCCTCGGCGAGGCCGCCGTAGGCGGCCGGGCTCGAGCAGACACCCCACGCCCCGCCGTCCAGGCGGCACTGGAAGGTCGCCCCGCCCTCGCTCGCCGTGAAGGCGAAGCTCGCCGACGTCGAGCTCGTCGGGGTCGCGGGCGCCGCGGCGATCGTCGTGTCGGGCGCGGTCGTGTCCACGACCCAGCCATGGAAGGGCGAGGAGCCGCCCGTGTTCCCGGCCGCGTCCGTGGCCCGCACCTCGAAGCCGTGGGCGCCGTCGGCGAGACCGCTGTAGCTGCGCGGGCTCGCGCACGCCGTCCAGGCGCCGCCGTCGAGGCGGCACTCGAAGGTGGAGCCGGCCTCCGTGGAGGTGAACGAGAAGCTCGCCGAGGTCGCGGTCGTGGGCGAGGCGGGCGCCGAGACGATCGCCGTGCCGGGAGCCGTCAGATCGACGACCCACGCGTGGGTGGCCGGCGTCGGGTCCGTGTTCCCGACCGGATCCGTCGCGCGCACGTCGAAGGCGTGCGACCCCTCGCCGAGCCCGCTGTAGCTGCGCGGGCTCGCGCACGCCGTCCAGGCGCCGCCGTCGAGGCGGCACTCGAACGACGAGCCCACCTCGCCGGCCGTGAAGGAGAAGGTGGCGGCCGTCGCGTTCGTCGGATTCGCCGGCCCCGAAGCGATCGTGGTCTGCGGCGCCGTGTTGTCGATCGTGACCGTGCGCTTCGCCGAGTCCGTCGTGTTCCCCGCCGCGTCCCTGACGCGCGCCAGGACCTGGTACACGCCGTCCGCGGGCTGCGAGCTCCAGACGAAGCGATAGTCCGGCCCAGTCGAGCTCGAGCCGGCCAGGGCCGCCGGAGTGCAGGAGGCGCCCGGGCAGAAGAGGTAGGCGATCGAGGCGACGCCCGAGAGCGCGTCCGTGCCCGAGCCGGTGAGCGCCTGCCCCGCGCGGATCACCGGCGGGAGCGAGTCGAGCGTCGCCGCGCCCGGCGGCGTCTTGTCGATCCGAACCTGCTCGGCGGCCGTGCGGACGGCTTCGGCGTTCCCGACGTTGTCGACGGAGAAGTACTTGACCGTGTAAACGCCCTCCGCAGCCAGCGTGACCGTCGTACCCTGCGGCGAGGCGCCGGTCGGCGCCGTGCCGTCCGCCGTGTAGTGGGTCCGCTGCGAGCCGGCGCCCGTGCCGTCGGAGGGCGAGAGGACGACGATCTGCGTCGTGTTCTTCCAGGCGGAGCCGATCGCCGCCGTGTTGTCCCCCGTGACCGGAGCACTGGAGTCCGGGACGACGCTGAACGCGGTCGCCGAGCTGTTGCCGACGCGGTCGTAGGCGACCACGAGGTTCGACTGGCCCGCGAACGCCGCGCCCGTCGTCCAGCTGTACGTCTGGCTGTAGGGCGCGATCCGGTCGTCGAAGAGGCTCGTGGGCGAGAAGCCCGCGGAGAGCCCGGGGAACGTGACGCGGTCGAGGCCGGTTCCGCCGTCGCTCGCGACGGCGCCGACCGCGAACGTCCCCCCTGCGCCCGCCGGGCGGTAGAAGAAGGTGGTGGCGACGGCGTGGCTGTCGGGCCCGGACTCCGTGAGGGAGAGCAACGGCGGCGCGGGCGCCGTGTTGTCGACCTCGAGCCGCACGGAGACGCCGCCGCTGTTCGGGCCCTGGGGGTCGACCAGCACCGCGTACGTCCCGCCCTGCGCGAGCCGCGTGTCCATCGTCCCGCCGTCCGGGTTGAAGCCGGTCGGGCCGCTCACCGTCGTTCCGTCCGGCGCGAGGATCGAGAGGCGGACGCTGCAGCAGTTGAACGGGCCGGTGACCAGCCGGACGCCGTCGCCGGCGGAGGCGGCGAAGGAGACGCGGCCGTTCTGGCCGGGGACGGTGGTGGTCACGGTGACGGCGGGGCCGCCGAGCGTCGCCGTCGCCGTAGCGTCGGGCGGCACGTCGTAGAGCGTGACCGTCACGACGCCGGTGGAGGCGCCGTCCCAATCGAGGACGACCGTGTACGTCCCGCTCTCGGGGAGGTCGGTCGCGTCGACGAAGGTCCCCCCGGCGCCGAACACCGTCGGGGCGACGAGCGTCGAGCCGCTGGGCCGGAGGATGGAGACCCGGCCGATGCAGCAGCTCGGCCCGACCCTCAGGCTCACGCGCGCGCCGATCGTCCCCGTGAAGGTGACCGCCGCGTCCTGGCCGGGGACCGTGGTCGCCACGTCCAGCGGGGCTCCGCCGGGGACGAGGGCGCCGCCGGCGTCGGCGGGGACGTCGTAGAGCGTCAGGGTCACGGCTCCCGTCGACGAGCCGTCGTAGTCCACGCGAATCGAGTACGTGCCAGTCTCCGGAAGCGTCGTCGCGTCGACGAAGACGCCGGACGTGCCGAACGTCGTCGCGGGAACGAGCGTCGCGCCGCCCGGCGACGTGATCGACACGCGGCCGACGCAGCAGCTCGGCCCGAGCCGCAAGCTGACGCGCCGCCCCGCCGTGCCGCTGAAGTCGAGGCGGGCGTCCTGGCCCGCGACGGAGGTCGTCACGGTCGCCGACACGCCGTCCGGGACGATCGTGTCCACGACGTCCGACGGGACCTCCTCCAGCGCCAGTGTCAGTCCGCCGGTGTTCGCGCCGACCGGATCGACGACGACGGTGTACGTCCCGGTCACGGGCAGCGTCCTGCCGTCGAGGAAGCCGCCGTTCATGCCGACGTTCGTCGACGCGATCGTGGCCCCGTCCGGACGGCGCAGCGAGACCGTCGTCCCGCTCAGGATCGATCCGATCGTGACGTCGGTCATCCGCAGAGAGACCTCCTGGCCGGCCGTGCCTGCGAAGGCGACGCGCGCGCTCTGGCCCGGCGTGCCGACGGTCACGCGCAGCGGCGAGCCCGGGACGATCGTGTCCGTCACGTCCGGCGGCACGTCGTAGAGCGAGATCGTCACGCTGCCGGTGGCGGCGCCGTCGGGGTCGACGAGGATCGTGTACGTCCCGGTCGTCGGGAGCGCGACCGGCTCGACGAAGCCTCCGATGGAGGCGAAGCTCGTGAGCGACGAGAGCGTGGAGCCGTCCGGCCGGAGGAGGGACACGCGCGTCGTGCAGCAGCTGCCCGAGATCCCGACGGCCGCCCGCTGCCCGGCGGTCCCCGCGAACGTGAGGACGGCGTTCTGGCCGGGAACCGTCGTCGTGACGGTCGTCGCGGAACCGAAGGCGATCGTGTCGGCGACCTCGGCCGGCACGGCGTGGAGCGAGACGGTCGCGCTGCCCGTTGCGGCCCCCTGGTAGTCGACGAGGATCGTGTAGGTGCCGGTCAGCGGCAGATCGAAGGCGTCGACGAAGCCGCCGAAGGTGCCCACGAGCATGGGAGCGACGAGCGTCCGCCCGTCCGGGCGGACGACCGACACCTGCGCGAGGCAGCAGATCGGGGCGACGCGCACGCTCGCCCGTCCGCCGACCGTCCCGGCGAACGTTACGCGGGCGTTCTGGCCGGGCACGCTCGTCGTCACGGTCGCCGAGGAGCCGAACGACACGGGCTCGGTCACGTCGGCGGGCACGTCGTGCAGCGTGAGCGTCACGTCCCCTGTGGCGGGCCCCTGGTAGTCGACGAGGACCTCGTAGGTCCCCGACTGGGGAAGGGCGACCGCGTCGAGGAAGCCGCCGCCGTTCGCGAAGGTGGTCGTGGTGGCGAGCGGCGTGCCGTTGGGCTTCACGAGCGTCACGCGGGCGCCGCAGCACGCGGGGCCGATTCGCACGCTGACGTCCTGGCCGGAGACGCCTGCGAAGGTCCCCAGGGCGTTCTGGCCCGGGACCGTGGTGGTCAACGTCCGCGGCGCGCCGACCGCGAGCGCTGTCGCCGGATCCGGCGGCACGTCGTAGAGGGTCACGCGGACGCTCCCCGTCGCCGCCCCCTGCAGGTCGACGACGAGCGTGTAGGTGCCGGACTGGGGCAGGACGACCGCGTCCAGGAAGCCGCCCGCCGTGCCGGCGATCACCGGGCCGGCGAGGACTGAGCCGTTCGGCCGGAGCAGCGAGAGCCGCACGCCGCAGCACGAGGAGGTGCCCACGGTGACGTCGTCGATGACGGCGCTGACGCGCCGGCCCGCCGTGCCCACGAAGGTGAAGACCGCGTTCTGGCCGGGCACCGTGGTCGAAAGGCTCGCGGGCGCTCCTCCCGGGACGAGCGATCCGGCCGCGTCTTCCGGGACGTCGTAGAGGGTGAGGGTGGCCGCTCCGGTGTCCGGTCCCTGCGGATCGACCAGCACCGTGTACGTGCCCGTGGAGGGAAGCGTCGTCGCGTCGAGGAAGCCGCCGTTCGCGCCGACGAACACCGAGGCGACCAGCACGCGCCCGTCGGGGCGGAGGATCGAGACCTTGCTCGAGCAGCAGAGCGACGTCCCGACGGTGACCCCGGTCAGCTCGACGCTGACGCGCTGCCCCGCAGTGCCCGTGAAGGTGACCGCGGCGTTCTGGCCCGGGACGGCCGTCGCGACGGTCGCCGGCGCTCCGACCGCCAGCGAGGCGGTCGCATCGGGTGGGACGTCGCCGAGGGCGAGCGAGACTCCGCCCGTGCCCGCGCCCTGCGGATCCGCGAGGATCGTGTACGCGCCGGTGGACGGAAGCGTCGTCGCGTCGACGAAGCCGCCGTTCGTGCCCACGAAGAGCGGAGCGACGAGGGTCTTCCCGTCGGGGCGCAGGACGGAGACGCGGACCGAGCAGCAGGTGGAGGTCCCCACGGTGACGTCGGCGACGTCGACGCTCACCCGCTGACCCGCCGTCCCGGCGAAGGTGACGAGCGCGTTCTGACCGGGAACGGTCGTCGTTGCCGGCACCGGCGGTCCCCCGGCCGCGATCGTGTCCGTCACGTCGGGCGGAAGGTCGTGCAGCGTGAGCCTCGCGGCGCCGACGTTCGTGCTCTGCGGGTCGACGAGCACGGTGTACGTCCCGGTCGAGGGCAGTGCCGTGGCGTCGAGGAAGCCGCCGTTCGTCCCCACCGTGACGGCGGCCAGGCTCCGTCCGTCGGGCCGCAGGAGCGACACGCGGGCCGAGCAGCAGGTCGAGGTGCCGATCGTGACGTCGCTGATCTCGAGGCTGACACGCTGGCCCGCGGCGGCGTCGAAGACGACGCTCGCGCTCTCGCCGGGACTTGTCGTGGAGACCGTCGTCGGCGGGCCGCCGGGCACGATCGTCTGGGCGGCGCCGGGCTCGGCGAGCACGCCCGCAAGCGCGGCGGCCAGGAGGAGCGCGAGGAGACGAAGACACCGGGTCATCGGCTGCGTCCGATCGCGACCGGGCCGAGCCGCAGGCGGCGCGAGAGCAGCGGCACGATGCGCGGCGTCGCCGCCGCGTAGGCGGCATAGGCCGGGAACTCTGCTGCGAGCGCGAGCTCCTCGAGGCGCATGCGGATCGCCTGGGCGCCGACGAAGACCGCGGCCACGCCGAGGTTCCAGAGCGAGGGGGCGGCGACCACGAGGCCGGCGCACGCGCCCAGCTCGCCCAGGTAGACGGGGTGCCGCACGAAGCGGTACGGGCCGTCGGTCACGAGGCCGCGAGCCTCCGGCAGCACCCCGAAGCAGCGGCCCAGCGCGAGCACCGAGACGAGGAGCCACGCGCACGCGGCGACCGCGATTAGCTCCCCGGAGAGGACGAGAGCGGTGTCCGCGGAGGCCCCCGGGCGGCGGAGGAGGACGACTGCTCCCACCGCGGCCGCGCAGGCCGCGAAGGCGACGGGGTCGCGAGACGGCCGCCGCGCCGGGTCCCGGGTGAAGACGAAGATGCTGAAGGCGAGCACGATCGCCAGCTTCAAGGCCGCGTAGAGCGCGACCGCCCAGCCGTGCAGGGTGCCGAGCGAGGCCGCCTCGAGCCAGGCGTCCACGGCCTCCTTGCCGGTGGCGGCGGTCAGGAGCAGAAACACACCCGTGACGAGCAGCCGGCTCGTCACTTCGCCTCCCCGAACGCCTGGATGAACTGGAAGACCGCCGGCCCGAGCAGGATCACGAACATCGACGGGAAGATCAGGAAGATGAGCGGGAAGAGGATCTTGATCGGCGCCTTCTGCGCCCGCTCCTCGGCGGCCGCGCGCCGCCGCTTGCGCATCTCGGTCGCGAGGTTCCGCATGATCTCGCCGATCGAGACGCCCAGGGTCTCGCCCTGGACGACCGAGCGGACGAAGGAGCGCATCGCGGGCGTCTCCGCACGCGCGAGCATGTTCTGGAGCGCCTCCGTGATTGCCAGCCCCATGTTCTGCTCCTGGAGCGTGAGGCGAAGCTCGTCGCCCAGCGGCCCCCCCAGCCGGCCGGCTGCCACCTGGAGCGAGCCGTTGAAGCCGAGGCCGGCTTCGACGGTCACGACCAGCACGTCGATCAGCTCGGGCAGCTCGTAGTCGATGTGCTCCAGCCGCCGCCGGGCGCGGTTGCGGACGATCGTCATCGGCGCGACCCACCCCGCCAGCAGGGCAAAGAGGCCGCCGAAGACGACGAACGCTCCTCCGGTCCCCGCAGTCGCTGCCAGCCAGATGACCGCGGCCGGCACGCACACCGTGCAGAGGATCCGGTAGCCGAGAAACTTCCGTGGTGCCAGCGTGTAGAGCCCGGCCGCCATCAGCTCGTTGCGGAGCTCGGCCTCGCGCAATCCGCCGAGCCGGCTCGCCATGAGGCCGCCGACCAGGTTCGCGACTCCGTCCAGGATGCCCCGGACGGGCCCCGGCTCGGTCTCGTCCCCTTTCCTGCCCGCGTACCCGTACGCGTCGATGTGGCCGACCGTCTCGCTCGCCCGCAGGCGCGGCAGGGCAAGGGCTCGCAGGGCGAGGGCGACCGAGGCTCCCGCGAGGGCGAGGGCTCCCAGCAGCAGAATGATCACGAGCTGGCCTCCTAGACCTTGATATCGACGATTCGCTTGATCACGAGCGACCCGGCCACGACCATGAGGCCCGCCACGAGCAGCAGGACGCGCCCGAGGGGGTGCGTGTAGAGCGGGGCCATGTACGCGGGGTTGATCGCGGTGATGAGAACGAGCAGGCCGACGGGCAGAAACGAGACGACCCAGCGGGACATCCGCCCCTGCGTCGTCAGCGTCTTGACCAGGCGACGGAGCTCGAAGCGTTCGCGGATGGTGTCGGAGACGCGGTCGAGGACCTCGGCGGTGTTCCCGCCGGTCTCCTGCTGGAGGGCGGCCACGAGGGCCACCTGGTCGAGGTCCCGGTTCGACATACGCTGGGCGACGACGCCGAAGGCCTCCTCGAGCGAGACGCCGAGCTGCTCGTCGGCGATCACCCGACGGAACTCCTCCCGCGAGGGCTCGGGACAGTCCTCCACGACGACCGACAGCGCGCCGACCAGGCTGTGTCCCGCCCGGAGCGCCGAGGCCAGCACCTGGAGGTTGTCCGGAAGCTGATCGGCGAACAGGCGCCGCTGGCGCTCGACCCTCCGCTTGACCTGGCTGCGCACGACGAGCGGCACGCCGAGCGCCAGGGGCACGACGAGCGGCGTCCCGAGCAGCGCGAACAGAAGCCAGGCCGCCAGCGCGGCGCCGATCACCGTCCACGCCACGATCTGGATCGGCGCGATAGTGACCTTGCCGAGCTCGAGCTCTTCCTTGAAGCGGGACCACCAGCGCGTGCGCTCGAAGGACTTCTCCGCCTGTGCGAGCACGAGCTCGGTTCTCCCTGCGTTTTCGTCCGCTTTCTGGGTCGGTACGGGCAGGGAGACGAACTCCGCCATGCGGCGCCGGAGCGTTCGCCGCCGCGGACGCAGGAGCGCCGCCAGCACGAGGCCCGTGAGCAGCGCGCACGCGGCCGCGACGGCCAGCATCCCGGCGGGCGAGCGCCAGAACCGCTCCGCGAGCGAATGGTGGTACGGCGGGTTCGGAGTGGCATCCAGCGGCGGGCTGGTGTAGACGCTTGTGGCGACCCCGTCGAGGCCACTCACCCGCACGGCTACGTGGACGTCGCTGTCCGGCTTCGAGGCTGACCGGTAACGCACGAGATACTCGCTCGCCAGCCTCGCCCCGAGGTCCTCGAAGACACGCGCGAGGTCGTCGGAGGAGGCCGTCTCCGAGTACGTCCCTCCGGCGTCGGCGGCGAGCTGCTCGAGCGCGGCGAAGTCGAAGCCCTTCGAACGAAGGCCGACGGAGAAGACACGGACGCCGGCCGCGCGTGCCCGATTCGCAACCTCCGTTCTCGAAATCGCGCTGCCCGTGTCCGAGCCGTCGGAGAGGACCACCACGGAGCCCGCCGCGATCTCTGCGTCTCGCAGGAGGTCGAGGGCCGCGGAGACCGCGTCGTACACATGCGTCTTGCCCGCAAGCCCGGGGGGCCCGGCGAGTGCAGCTTCGATCTCCTCCTGGTCTGCCGTGAACGGCAGCAGGACGCTCGGAGCCCTGTTGAAGGTTAGGATCGCGACGAGCTGATTGGGGCCCCTCTGCTCCACGAAGGCGCGTGCGGCCTCGACGGCTCCCGTGATTGCGGCGCCCTGCATGCTGTTGCTCGCGTCGATCACGAGCACGACGCCGAACTCTCCCTCGGCGGCCTCGCCGACCGGCACCACGGAGAGCGCGTCAACGAGCTCGCCGTTCTCGAGCACGTCGACGCGGCTCTCGTCCAGCGACATGCCCGCCGGGAGCGTGAGGACGTACGAGCGATCCGGGAAGCGTGTGTTGCCGGCCTCCGTGAGACGCAGCTCGCCCTCCGCACCGGCCGCCGGCGCCAGCAGACCGGCGAGCGCCAAGAGCGCCGCGAGGATCGCGTGCCGGGCCGCCGTCCTCATCGCCTCGAGCCGTTCTGGAGCTCGCGCGGAACGCGTCCGTCGGCGAAGAGCGTCACGGGCAGGGCGACCCCGCGCTTCTCGAACTTGTGCATGAACGAGGGTCGAAGACCGGTGGAGCGAAGGCCGCCAACGACGACACGGTCGCTCGTGACCTCGTCGACCGTGAACTCGAAGACGTCCTGGAGCGTGATCACGTCGGACTCCATGCGCTGCACTTCCGTGATGGCGGTGATGCGCCGGGAGCCGTCCTCGAGCCGCTCCAGGTGGACGACGAGGTCGAGCGCCGAGGCGACCTGCTGGCGGATGGCCCGCACGGGAAGGTCGAACCCGGCCATGAGCACCATCGTCTCGATCCGGGCCAGCGCGTCCCGCGGCGTGTTCGCGTGCACGGTGCAGAGCGAGCCGTCGTGGCCCGTGTTCATCGCCTGGAGCATGTCGAGCGCCTCCGAGCCGCGAACCTCGCCGACGATGATGCGGTCGGGCCGCATGCGCAGCGAGTTACGCACGAGCTCGCGGATCGCGATCTCCCCCTCGCCCTCGATGTTCTTCGGGCGCGCCTCGAGGCGGAGGACGTGGCGCTGGTTCAAGCGAAGCTCTGCGGCGTCCTCGATCGTCACGATGCGGTCGGCGTCGGGGATCGCCGTCGAGAGCGCGTTCAGGAGCGTCGTCTTGCCCGAGCCCGTGCCGCCCGAGATAAGGATGTTGAGCTCGGCCAGGATGCACCGCTGGAGGAACTCGGCCGTCTCGGTCGTGAGCGTCCCCAGCCGGATCAGGTCGGCAAAGTCGAGGCGCTTCTTCGAGAACTTGCGGATCGTGACGAGCGGACCGCTCAGCGAGAGCGGCGGGATGACGGCGTTCACGCGGCTTCCGTCCGGGAGGCGCGCGTCCACCATGGGAGAGGACTCGTCGATCCGCCGCCCGACCTGAGCGACCATCTTGTTGATGATCCGGCGGAGGTGCGACTCGTCCGTGAAGCGCACCGTCGTCTCGTAGAGGCGCCCCTGGCGCTCCACCCAGACGTCGAAGGCGCCGTTCACCATGATCTCGGTCACGCTGTCGTCGGCGA
The DNA here is from genome assembly GCA_050697795.1 of Gaiellaceae bacterium. Taxonomy (GTDB): domain Bacteria; phylum Actinomycetota; class Thermoleophilia; order Gaiellales; family Gaiellaceae; genus JAIBJN01. Next base: position 621 of record JBOHAK010000118.1, on the reverse strand, counting down.
GGAGCCGCTCGAGCGGGCCGTGGCCGAGGATGTCGTCCGCGATGTCGGCCGCTACACGTTCGCGGTCGTCCCGCGAGATCCCCTGCTCCCGGGAGAGGTGGCTGCGGATGTCGCCGGTGACGCGTTCCCGCAAGGCGTTGGGGTCCATGTTCACGTTGAATAGCTGTGGGCCCAGCTCCCCGATAACCGCTAGGTGGATGCGGTTCTTGAGCTCCGCGAAGGGGTCTCGCCCGGCCGGCGCGGGGACGGGACGGGCAGTCGAGAGGCGCTCCTGGAGGTCCATCAGCGCTTCCTCCCCCACCTGCGCCGGTGACCGTTCTTCGACCCGTCGCGGACCTCGTACATCGCCGCGAGCGAGCGGAACGCCTTTGCGGCATCCGAGCGCGACTTGGCGACGACGATGGGCGTCCCCTGGTTGACCGAGCGCGGGATGTCGCGGTCGCTCGGGACGAACACGTCGGGCTTGCGCCCGATGATCGCCTCGACGTCGTCGTGCGTGATCCCCACCCGGCTGTCCGCTCGGTTGAGGACGAGCCGCATGCGCTCGCCGTCGTAGCCCATGAGCTCGAGCGTCTCGAACCCGAGCTTCGTGTTCTTGAGCGAGAGCGAGTCGAGCATCCC
>JBOHAK010000117.1:0-3541 GCA_050697795.1 Gaiellaceae bacterium | reverse complement strand
TCCGGCGGCGCGATCTTCTGGGCCTCGACGGCCATGCCTCTCCTCGACCCGGCTAGGCGGCCTTCACCTCGTCCCAGCGCTGCGCGTAGCGGGCCCGGTCGGCGCTGGTCACGGGCCGCGCGTAGTGCGCGTTCGGCTCCTGGCGCGCCTCGGGATCGTCCAGGTGGAACACCTCGACGTAGTCCGGGGGCACGTTCGCCAGGTCGACGGTCGTGTTCGCGTGTCCGTACGCATAGTTGTTGATGATCCACTCCGCCGACTCGACGCTCGACCAGGTGTCGACGAACTCGTGGGCGTGGCGGAAGTTCTCGGTCTCGGCGCCCAGCACGAAACCGCAGTTCCAGCCGAGGCGGCCTTCCTTCGGCTCGCTGTAGACGACCTCGAGCCCGGCGTCCTTGGCGGCCACGTACGAGCCGGCCCATGCGTACGCAATCCAGATGTTCCCGGCCGCGATGTCCGCGTCGAGGTCGGTCTGCGACGACCAGAAGTTGCGGCACAGGTGCTTCTTCGACATGAGGAAGTCACGGGCCTCGTCGAGCTCCTCGTCGCTCATCTGCCAGGGATCCGAGACGCCGTTGACGTAGCCCCAGATGACGAAGTTCTCGAGCGGGCTGTCCCACCAGGAGATCTTTCCCTCGTAGCGGTCGTCGTAAAAGAGCGACCACGATTCCTCGCCGTCCGGCTCCACCTGGTCGGAGCGGTAGAGCGGCGAGGAGAAGCCCCAGTCCGCCGGGATGAAGTACTGCTGGCCGTCGATCTGGCCGCCCTGTACTAGCGGGTCCTCGAGATCGGCGAAGTTCGTGAGGAGCGACGGGTCCCAGGGCTGCACGACGCCCATCTCGACCCAGTTCCCGGTGTAGTCGACGCACGGATGCACGATGTCGGGCCGGTAGCCTGCGCGCACCTTGCCGAGCGCCTGGTCGTCGGAGGTGAGGAAGGTGAACTTCGGCTTGCCGCGCTCGTCGACGTACGGCTTGAGGACGCCGTCCTTGCCGCCGTAGGCCGGGTACTCGTACCCCGCCCACTCGAAGACCTCGAGGTTGCCCGGCTCCTGCTCGATCGGCGGGTGCTCCTCGGCGGGCTCGGCCGCTCCGGTCGTCGCCCCGGCTCCGGAGGGCTCGGGCGCGTCGTCCGCGCCGCAGGCCGCCAGGATGCCCGTGCCGGCGGTGAGCGCGCCGAGCTTGAGGAAATCCCCTCGCCCGAGCCGGCGCTCCGTGATCGGATCGTCGCGGTGCTGGTCGCTACTCATCCTCATACCTCCTCGGGGGGCCGCGCCGTTTTGACTGACCCGTCAGTCAATGCGATTAGATTGGACCGGCACGAAGGCGTCAAGGTTAGGACACTGTCAGGCGCGAGGGAATGCCCCGGATGGACAAGCAGGCGACGGAAAAGGTGACAGGGCGGCCAAACCGGGCGCCGCAGCCGCCCGACGAGCGGCGCGAGGCGATTCTCGCGGCCGCCTGCCGGGCGATCCTCCGGCGCGGCTTCCACGCCACGCGCATCGCCGACATCGCCCGCGAGGCGGGCACGTCCACGGGCACGGTCCACTACCACTTCGAGACGAAGGACGACGTTCTGACCGCAGCGCTCAAGTGGGCGAACGAGCAGCCCTATGTCCGCATGGACGAGCTCCTGGGCCAGGACGCCGACGAGGTCTCCCGGCTCGCGACGCTGCTCGAGCTCTCCGTCCCGTACGACGGGGTGCCCCGCGAGGAATGGGTCGTCTTCCTCGAGCTCTGGGGCCGCCTCCTGCACCGGCCGGACCTCCTGCCCGACGGTGAGGACCTCGAGTCGCGCTGGCGCGGCTACTTCCGCGACCTGATCCGGGCCGGGACGGCGCGCGGCGCGTTCCACCCGCCGGTCGGCCCCGACGAGGCGGCCGACCGGCTCGTCGCCATGGTGGACGGCCTCGGCCTCAAGGCCGTGCTCGGCCTGCCGGCCATGACCCCCGCGAAGATGCGCGCGATCCTCTTCCGCTTCGCCGCCGAGCAGCTCGGCGTCTCCGAGGCAGACCTCGACGCGCGGGCGCGCGGCGGGTAGCGTCCACGCGTGCCCGTGCCGGAGCTCGTCATCGCCCGCCGCGAGGGGCCGGTCTGCGTCCTGACGCTCGACCGTCCGGAGAAGCTGAACGCGCTCTCGACCGCCGTCGAGCGCGAGCTCCTCGAGGCGCTCGGCGGGGATGAGCTGCGCGCGAGCCGCTGCGTCGTACTGGCCGGCGCCGGCCGCGCCTTCTCGGCGGGCGCCGACCTGACCGAGGTCTCGCGCGACGATCCGGCGGGGATCGCCGCCTACTACCGGGACACCGGGGACGTCTACGAGCGCTTCGCGGCACTCCCGCAGCCGACGATCGCCGCGATCCACGGCTACTGCCTCGGCGGCGGCCTCGAGCTCGCCCTCGCCGCGGACTTCCGCGTGGCCGACGAGACGGCCGTCTTCGGCCTGCCGGAGGTGGCCCTCGGAATCGTCCCGAGCTCGGGCGGCCTCCATCGGCTCGTGCGGCTCCTCGGCCCCGCCCGCGCCAAGGAGGCGATGCTCCTGCGGGAGCGGCTCGACGCCGACGAGGCGCTCGGGCTCGGGCTCGTGACGGAGGTCGTGGCGGAGGGCGTCGCCCTCGCGCGCGCCCTGGAGCTCGCGGAGCGTCTCGCCTCGCTGCCGCCTCTCGCCGCCTCGGTCGCCAAGCAGGCCGCCGACCTCCTGGCCGAGTCCTCCCGCGAGGCGGGCGTGGCGATCGAGCGCCTGGCCTACGGGATGCTCGCGCAGACCGGGGAGGCGCGCACGGCGGCCGAGGGCTTCGCTCGTCGCAAGGACTAGGCGGGTCGCGGCGGCGGGTCGCCCTGGCCCCAGGCGTCCGCGGCGCCGTCCACGACGACGGTCGTCCCCGTGAGGTAGGACGCGCCCGGCGAGGCGAGGAAGGCGATCGTCTGGGCCACCTCCTCCGGCGTTCCGAGCCGCCCGAGCGGGATGGACCGCTCCCAGGCCGCCACCTGCGTGGCGCCGTAGCCTTCGAGGCCTTCGGTCAGGATCGTGCCGGGCGCGACGCAGAGCGTGCGGATGCCGTAGCGGCTCCACTCGAGCGCGAGGCCGGCCGCGAGCGTCTCGACCGCGGAGCGCGCCGACGAGGCGTGCGCCATGCCCGGCACCCCGCGCCGGGGGCTGAAGCCCACGAACACGACGACGCCGCTTCGGCGGGGGATCATCGAGCGCAGCGCGACCGTCCTCGTCACGTCCCAGGCCGCGTCGACCGCCAGGCGGTGGACGGCGCGGAAGCCCTTCGGACTGATGTCCTCGGCGGCCGCGACGAACTGGCCGCCGGCGTTGTTCACGAGCACGTCGACGGCGCCGAAGCGCTCGAGCACGGCGCCCACGAGGCGCTCGACCTCGTCGGGCTCACGCACGTCGGCGGGGACGGCGAGGCACTCGGAGCCGGCGGCTTCGAGCTCGGCCCGCACGGCCTCGAGCGGCTCGGCCCGGCGCCCGCAGATCGCGACGCGCGCCCCGGTCCGGGCGAGCTCGAGGGCGGTCGCGCGCCCGATGCCGGTCC
>JBOHAK010000116.1:0-6513 GCA_050697795.1 Gaiellaceae bacterium | reverse complement strand
CCGACCGCTACTTCCGCCTCGGCGCCGCTCCGCTCGCACCCGCGCCTTCGCGGCCGCTGGCCACGCAGGATCCGGCGCAGCTCGTGCGCGCGCTGCGGGCGCTTGCCGCCGAGCCGCCGGAGCCGTCGCTCGGCCACCTCGTGCTCACGTACCCGCCCCTCTCGCGCTTCCTCGACCGCTTCCGGGCGCTGCTCTCGTCCCGCGGACGGTTCGCCTTCGACCGTGAGGTCGATCGCCTCTCGCGCGTCGAGCAGATCGTCGCCTTCCTCGCCTTGCTCGAGCTGCGGAAGGGCGGCGAGGCCCAGATCGCGCAGGCGGGCCCCTTCGAGCCCATCACGGTATGGAACACCTCCGCCTCGTAGAGAACCCCGTCGACCGGCTGGCGCGCACGCTCGAGGCGCTGCTGGTCATCGCCTCGAAGCCGCTTTCCGTCGAGGAGCTCGCCGCCGTCACGGAGGAGGACTCCGAGCGGGTCGAGACGGCGCTCGGGCTCATCGCCGGCCGCTTCCGGGAGGGGCGCAGCGGGATCGTGCTGGAGCACGTGGCCGGTGGGTACGCCTTCCGCGCGGCCCGCGAGGCGGCCGAGTCCTGCGCGCGCCTCGTCGAGCGGCCCGCGCAGCGCGGGCTCTCGCAGGCGGCTCTCGAGACGCTTGCCGTCGTGGCGTACCTCGGACCGGTCAGCCGACCGGAGATCGCGCGGATCCGAGGCGTGGCGGCGGACTCGGCCGTCGCCGGGCTCGTCGAGCGCGGCCTCATCGCCGAGGCAGGCCGCGAGGCCGACGGAGGCGCCGTCCGCTACGAGACGACGGCGCTCTTCGAGCGCGTCTTCGGGCTCGCCGACCGCTCGGAGCTCCCCGAGCTGGACGAGCTCGCCGGCGACGTCGAGGAGCTGCGCTCGCGGCTCGAGCAGGTCGCCGCCCGCCGCGGCGCGTAGCCGGAGCCCCGCGGAGGGATGCTAGGCTGTCGGCAGACGAGCCGAATCTTCTCCTCGTTTGGTCAGCCAAAATCGACGACGGGGATCGAGGGTGCGGATGCAGGAAGTACACGGAGGGGACGATGTGCGGGGCGCCGAGCCGCCCAAGCCGCTGGGAGTGATGCTCAGCGGTCGGATCGAGAGCAAGCTGGGCCTGGAGCCGAGCGATCACCGCAGCAGCAAGCCGAGGGGGGACGAGGAGGCCACGCCCGCCAAGCGGGCGCGCCTTCGTCGTCACACCCCGCGCGTGAGTCACTAAGCCGCTCGCCGGGGCCGTTCAGGCTCGGGCTCAGGAGGCCTTGACGATCTGCTCGGCTTCCTCGCGGGTGAAGGCCCGGAGGGTCTCGGTCGTCACTTGCCCGTGCTTGGCGACCTCGATGAGGACCTGGTAGGCGGTCTCGTCGTCGGGTGCCTCGAAGATCTCGACGACGTCGAAGCGGCCGAGGGTCACGTAGGCGTCGACGAGGCGGCCGCCGCGCTCCCGGATCGCGCGCTCGGCCTCCTCGACCCGGTCGCGCCACGCGGGGATCCCGCCCAGGCCCGCCGAGGTGAACTTCATGAGCGTGATGTACACGGGCACGGGGCAATCATGACCGCTCCGGGGCAGACCCGCGAAGAAACCGGCGGCGGGCGGCAACTGAGCCGCCGCGAGGACGTCGGGCGCACGCGTCCCGGCGGATAATGGACGGGTGCGCCTGAACGCCTACCTCGCGCGGGCGGGGGTCGCCTCCCGCCGCGGCGCCGAGGAGCTCATCCGCGCGGGGCGCGTGCGGGTGAACGGGGCGGTCGCGGGCCTCGCGACGTTCGTCGAGGTCGGCGACCGGGTGGAGCTCGACGGCGCTCCCCTGGCGCCCGAGCCGCCGGCCTACGTCCTGCTCCACAAGCCGGCCGGCGTGGTTACGACGGCCAACGATCCGCACGGCCGCCCGACCGTCGTGGGGCTCGTCGGCCACGCGCGCCGCGTCGTCCCGGTCGGGCGGCTCGACGCCGACACGACCGGCGCGCTCCTGCTCACCAACGACGGTCCGCTCGCCCACCGCCTCATGCACCCGCGCTACGAGGTGGAGAAGGTTTACGAGGCCGAGGTGGAGGGCGCGCCCTCGGACGAGGCGCTCCGCCGCCTTGCGGAGGGTGTCGAGCTCGACGACGGGCGGACGGCGCCGGCCCGCGTCCGCCGCCTGGGCCCGTCGCGCCTCGAGCTCACGCTCCACGAGGGCCGCAAGCACCAGGTCAAGCGGATGTGCGCGGCGGTCGGGCACCCGGTGACCCGGCTCCACCGGCCGGTCTACGCGGGGCTCTCGCTCGCCGGGCTGGCCCCCGGCGAGTGGCGTGAGCTCACCGCGGCTGAGATCGAGAGTCTGCGCGCAGCGGCCCGGACCACGGCAGGGGCGCGTCGCGGCTGAAGACGAGGTCCTCGACGTACACGAGGCCGAAGAGCCGGTCGAGAAGCGACCGGCGGCGCTCGTCGACGAGCATCCAGGCCTTCGCCGCCGCGGCGGCGCTCACGATCACGACGGACGCCGTGATCACCGTGCGCTCGAGCGGGGTGTAGCCGTCGAGGGGCTCGCTGGCGACGACCAGGTACACCGTGTTGACGGCATAGGCGATGACGAACGCCGCGCAGGCGCGCAGGAGCGCGCGCGGCCACCCCGGCGAGCGGCCCGTCGCCTCGCTGACGACCTCGATGCCCACCGCCCGCATGCCGAGCGTCGAGCCGGTCGACCAGTAGGCGGCGAAGTAGCCGACCACCGGCGCCGCGACGATCGCCTGCGACAGGAGGAGGAGCGCCGAGCCGGGGATGCCGCGCAGGTCGCCGGCGTCCGACGTCACGAGCCCGACCGCCTGGAAGACGCCGCCGAGGATGGAGGCTAGAAGGAAGAGCACGGAGGCGATCGCCCAGTCCACCGCGCCCGCGCCGAGGCGCCGCCAAAAACTCGGATAGGTCGCCGTGAACGCGCGGTCCGGAGCGATGTACATGTGCTCGCGCCCCAGGCCTACGGCGGGACGAAGCCGACGCGCTCGTGGGCCCGCGCAAGGGTCTCCCGCGCGATCGCGTGCGCCTTCTCGGCGCCCTGCGCCAGGATCTCGGCGAGCCGGTGGGGCCGCCCGCGGAGCTCCCCGTATCGCAACCGGATCGGGTCGAGGAGCCTTACGACGGCCTCCGCGACCTCCTCCTTGAACTGCCCGTAGCCGGCGCCGTCGTAGCGGGCCTCGATCGCCTCGGGGGTCTGCCCGGTAGCGACGGCCATGATCTCGATCAGGTTCGTCACGCCGGGCTTGTCCTCGGCGCGGACGACCTGGCGACCGGAGTCGGTAACGGCCGAGCGGAGCTTCCGCCTGATGAGGTCGGGCGGGTCGAGCACCTTGACGATGCCGAGCTCGGAGCTGAGCGAGGTGGACATGCGGTTCTCGGGGTTCTGGAGGTCCATGATCTTCGCGCCGACGTCGCCGTAGGTGCCCTGCGGGACGACGAACGTCTCGCCGAAGCGCTGGTTGAAGCGCTGGGCGATGTCGCGGGCGAGCTCGAGGTGCTGCCGCTGGTCCTCCCCGACCGGCACGACGTCGGCGTCGTAGAGGAGGATGTCGGCCGCCTGCAGGACCGGATAGGTGATGAGCCCGACCGAGAAGCTCGACTGCGCCGCCGACTTCTCCTTGAACTGCGGCATGCGGCGGAGCTCCCCGTAGGGCGTCATGCACTCGAGCACCCAGGAGAGGCGAGGGTGCTCGGGCACGTGGCTCTGGACGAAGAGCGTGCAGACGCCCGGGTCGAGCCCGCTCGCGATCAGGAGCGCCGTGAGGTCGAGCGTCGCCTCGCGGAGGTCCTCGGGATCCTGCGGCACGGTGATCGCGTGGAGGTCGACGATCGGGTGGAAGGCGTCCACCTCGTGCTGCTGCCGAGCCCAGCGTTGGATCGCCCCGACGTAGTTGCCGAGGTGCTTCTCGCCGGTCGGCTGGATTCCGGAGAGAACGCGCACGTCCGCGTGATTATCCCTCACTAGACTGACGGCGATGGCAGTCACCGAGCCCGTCTGGACGCCGTCCTCCTGGCGCTCGTACCCCGCCGCCCACCAGCCGGAGTGGCCGAGCGAGGAGCGTGCGGAGGCGGCGCGGGCGCGGCTCGCGGGCGTGCCGCCGCTCGTCTTCGCCGGGGAGGCGCGCCAGCTCCGGGAGTCGCTGGCCGAGGTGGTCGCGGGCCGTGCGTTCCTCCTCCAGGCCGGCGACTGCGCCGAGTCCTTCCACGGCCTCTCCGCGATCGACATCCGGGAGAAGCTGAAGATCATGCTGCAGATGGCCGCCGTGCTCACGTACGGCGCCACGCTCCCGGTCGTCAAGGTGGGGCGGATCGCCGGGCAGCTCGCCAAGGCGCGCTCGTCGGCGACGGAGGCGGCCGGCGACGACGAGATCCCGTCCTTCCGCGGCCACTTGATCAACGACGACGCGCCGACCGTCGAGGCGCGCACCCCGGACCCGGACCGCATGGTGCAGGCCTACAACCACGCCACGTCGACGCTGAACCTCCTGCGCGCGTTCACGAAGGGCGGCTTCGCCGACCTCATGCGCGTCCACGAGTGGAACCAGGAGTTCGTCGCCTCCTCGCCCGAGGGCCGCGCCTACGAGCAGCTCGCCTCGGAGATCGAGCGAGCGCTCCGCTTCATGGCCGCCTGCGGCATCGACGTCCGGCACGAGACCGCCCTCCACCAGGTGGACGTCTGGACGAGCCACGAGGGCCTCGTGCTCGACTACGAGGAGTCGCTGACGCGCCGGGACTCGCTGACCGGCGACTGGTACGACTGCTCGGCGCACATGCTCTGGATCGGCGAGCGCACCCGGCAGCCCGACGGCGCGCACGTCGAATTCTTCTCCGGCGTCCACAACCCGCTCGGCGTGAAGCTCGGGCCGACGGCGACGGCGGACGAGGCGGTCGAGCTCTGCGAGCGCCTCAACCCCGGGCGCGTGCCCGGGCGGCTGACGCTGATTGCGCGCCTGGGCGCCGGGCGGGTTCTCGAGCTCTTGCCCCCGCTCCTGCGGGCGGTGCGCGAGGCCGAGCATCCCGTCCTCTGGGCCTCGGACCCCATGCACGCGAACGTCTTCAAGACGGAGTCCGGCTACAAGACGCGGCGCTTCGACGACATCATGGCCGAGATCGAGGGCTTCGTCGCCGCCTGCCGGCAGGAGCAGGTCTGGCCCGGCGGCATCCACCTCGAGTTCACCGGGGAGGACGTCACCGAGTGCCTGGGTGGCTCGGAGGCGGTGGTCGAGGAGCACCTGAACGCGCGCTACATGACGCTCTGCGACCCGCGCCTGAACGCCCGCCAGTCGCTCGACCTCGCCTTCCGGCTCGCGGAGCTCATGCGCCGGCCAACCCCGGCGTAGTGGCGCTCGAGCGGCTCGCCATCGTCGGCACCGGGCTGATCGGCGCCTCCGTCGGGCTGGCCGCGCGGCGGGCGGGCGTCCCGCGCGTCGCGGGCTACGACGCCGACCCCGAGTTCCTGGCCGTCGCGGCGGAGCGCGGCGCGCTCCACGAGCCTGCCGAGAGCCTCGTCGGCGCCGTCGAGGAGGCGGAGCTCGTGGTCGTCGCGACGCCCGTCGCGAGCCTCGTCGAGCGGATCCGCGACACGCTCGCGGCGGCGGGCGGCGGCGCGACCGTCACCGACGTCGGCTCGACGAAGGCGGCGCTCTGCGCGGCCGTCGAGGACCGCGTCCGCTTCATCGGCGGGCACCCCGTCTGCGGCTCGGAGGCGCGCGGCCCGGCGAGCGGAAGCGAGCAGCTCTTCGACGGCGCGACCTGGTTCCTCACCCCGGTCGCCGAGACGGAGCCCGAGCGGTACCGGCTCCTGCACGGCTTCGTGGCTTCGCTCGGCGCCGTGCCCCTCGCCATCGACCCGACGGCGCACGACCGCCTCATGGCCCTCACGAGCCACCTGCCGCACGCGCTCGCCAACGTCGTCCTCAACCACGCCGGCTCCGTGCGCGTGGACGGGCACGAGCCGCTGGCCGCCGCGGGCGGCTCGCTCCGGGACATGACCCGCGTGGCCGGGGCGAACCCGCGGATCTGGATCGACATCTTCCTCGACAACGCCGCCGAGCTGCGAGCCTCGCTGGGCGAGCACCGGCGCCGGATCGAGGAGCTCGAGCGCGCGCTCGAGGCACGAGACGCGGGCTGGCTCGCGCGCTGGATCGGCGAGGCGGCGGGCAACCGGCGCCGCCTGCTCGTGGAGGCCTACGAGGATCCTGGCGCACTCCAGCGCGTCCGCGTCCACGTCCCGGACCGCCCCGGCGTCCTCTCGGGGATCACCCAGGCGCTCGGCGCCGAGCAGATCAACATCGAGGACTTCGAGCTCGACCACCTCTCACCGGAGCGCGGCGGCACGCTCAACGTGCTCGTGGCGGGCGAGGCGGAGGCGCGGCGGGCGGCCGAGCTCCTCGAGGCCCAGGGCTACGGCGTGATCGTCTCGCCAGCCTTCGAGGATTAAGTGCCCTTCCAGGCGATGCCCGCCGCACTTCTGCCCCGCGATCACGCGGCGCCGGAGCGCACCCTC
>JBOHAK010000115.1:0-2801 GCA_050697795.1 Gaiellaceae bacterium | reverse complement strand
GTACTGGCCTGCGTGCGTGAGGTCGTGCATCGCGCTGAGGACCGTAAGGCCTCGGTCAGCGCGAAGCGATGCGACCAGCTCGAGCACCTGCTGCTGGGCGCCGACGTCGAGCGCGCTCGTCGGCTCGTCGAGAAGGAGGAGCGTCGCGTCCTGAGCGACGGCACGGGCCAGAACGGCGCGCTGGCGCTCCCCGCCGCTCAGGGAGCCCAGTCGCCGGTCGACCAGGTGCGCCCCGTCGAGCCGCGCGTGTGCCGAGCGCGCGGCGACGACGTCCCGCGTCCCCGGGCTCCCTGCGTAGCCGAGGTGGGGCGTCCGTCCGAGCACGACGTACTCGAGGACGCTCGTGTCCGGCGGGATCACGGGCAGCTGCGGCACTACCGCAACGCGGCGCGCCAGGTCGCGGCGGCCGAGCGAGCCGATCTCGTCCCCGCCGAGCGAGATGGAGCCCTCGTACGGCACGAGCCCCGCGACGGCCCGCAGAAAGGTCGTCTTCCCGGCGCCGTTCGGCCCGATCAGCCCGAGCCAGCCGCCTTCCTCCAGCGCGAGACCGAGGCCGTCCACCACGCGCGCGCCGTCGAGGACGACGCCGACCCGCTCCGCCGCGAGCGCCGTCACGGGCCCACCGTCCTCGTCGTGCGCAGGATGACGGCGAAGAAGGGTGCGCCCAGAAACGCCGTGACCACACCGATCGGGAGCTGTGCTGGCGCGACCACCGTCCGCGAGACCAGGTCCATCAGGACGAGGAAGCCGGCCCCGAACACGAGCGAGAGCGGTAGGACGACGCGGTAGCTCGTCCCCGCCATCAGCCGGACGGCGTGCGGAACGATGATCCCCACGAACGCGATCAATCCGCTGAAGGCGACCGCCGCCGCAGTCCCAAGCGTCGCGGCGGCCACGACGAGCAACCGGACCCGGGCGACGGGGACGCCGAGGCTGGCTGCCTCGTCGTCTCCCACCGCGAGGACGTCGAGCAGGCGGCGGTGCCAGAGGATGACGACGGCGCTCACGACGACGTACGGCAGCACGATGAGCACTTCGGTCCATCCCGAGGTCTCGAGCCGACCGAGGATCCAGCTGTAGACCTCCTGGACGGTGTCCGAGCTCCGCTGCTGGACATACGTCTGCAGCGCGGTCAGGAACGAGGCGACCGTCACGCCTGCGAGGATGAGCGTCGCCGTCCCGCGTCCGCCGACCGAGCTCCCCAGCAGGTAGGCGATGCCGACGCCGAGCATCGCGCCCGCGAAGGCGGCAACCGGCCGGAGGTCGACCCCGGCGTCGCCTCCGAGGTCGTTGGCGATCACGATGGTGGCGCCGAGCCCGGCCCCCGCGGCGGCCCCGAGGAGGTACGGGTCGGCGAGCGGGTTCCGAAACACGCCCTGGTACGAGGCGCCGGCCGAGGCGAGCATCGCGCCGACGAGAAGGCCGAGAGCGACCCGAGGAGCGCGCAGCTCCCAGAGGATTGCGTCCTGGGTCTCCGAGAACGACGACTCGACACCCAGGAACGGCACGTGGCTCAGCACCTCGCGCGCGACCGCCGCGATGCCGAGATCGACCGGCCCGAGCGCGAGCCCGAGCAGGGTCGCTACGACGACGAAGACGCCGGCCGCAGCGGTCCACCGGAGCGAGACGCCGCGCAGCGCGCGCTCCGGCTGGGCGAAGAGACGAGCTCGCAGACCGCTCACGTTCGCCACTAGGGTCGTCCGATTCCGGCGAGCGACTCGGCGATCTGCTCGACGAACACCACGGTGCGAGGCCCCCAGCGCGAGGCGATGTCGTCGTCGGCCTCGACGATGTCGCCGTTCTGAACCGCCTCGATCTGATCCCATCCGGGCCGCCCGGTCACCGTGTCGGCCGTCTGCTCGCAGCACCTCGTGTCGGCGAGGACGATGAGGTCGGGGCTCTCGGAAACGATGTACTCACCCGTCAGCTGCGGGTACCCTCCCGCGTCCACGGCTGCAGCGTCGGCGATGTTCACGAGCCCGAAGAGCTCGTAGACGCTGCCGATGAACGTCTCCGACGTGGCCGTGTAGAAGTCGGGGCCGAGCTCGTGGTAGACGGTCGCGCCCTCGGCGCCGGGGGCCGAGCCGGCGAGCTCCTCGATCTCGCTCCGCATCGACTCGACGATGGTCCCCGCGCCCTCGACGTTGCCCGTCGCCTCGCCGAGCGTCTCGATCTGCTCGTAGGCGGCGTCGAGGTCGGGCGCGGCGTCCTGCAGGAGCACTGGGATGCCGAGCTTCTCGAGCCCGTCCACGAGCCCGCCCGGATCGTAGGCGGCGATGACGAGATCGGGCTCGTAGCCTGCGATCGCCTCGACGTTGGGCTCGAAGCCCGAGAGATCCGTCACCGGCGCATCGGCCGGGTAGTCGGACTGGTCGTCGACGGCGATCACCTGCTCACCGGCGCCGATGGCGAAGAGAGATTCGGTGGCAGTGGCGGAGAGCGAGACGATGGCGTCGGGCTCCTCGTCGAGCGTCACGGCGCCGTTGTCGGCCCCGACCGTGACCGGGAACTCCGCCGGAGCGGACGTCGTCTCGAGAGCCGCTGACGAGGTGGCCGGGGGCGAGGCGGTGTCGTCGTCGCCGCCGCACCCGGCGAGGACGAGGGCGAGCAGGACCGCCAGGGCGGCTGCGAGGGGTCGAGGGAGCACGTTTCCTCCTTCCGCGAGGGGAACGAATCGGAGGCGGGCGGCAGGTCTTCTGACTCGGGGCTCCCCCCTCCGCCGCCTTCCCGGCCCGGAGGCCAGTGGCGTCTGGCGGAGGAGCGTCTCCCCTCACAGCGGCGGGACCGTGCCGGACTCGCAC
>JBOHAK010000114.1:0-3406 GCA_050697795.1 Gaiellaceae bacterium | reverse complement strand
GCAAGAAGCCGACGGCCGCCATCGTCCTCGAGGCCTCGCTCGAGGTCCGGCCCTCGATCGTCTACGCGACGCTGATCATCTTCGCGGCGATGGCTCCGATCTTCTTCCTGACCGGACTCACCGGCGCGTTCTTCCAGCCGCTCGCGTTCTCCTACGTCCTCGCCGTCGCGGCCTCGCTCCTCGTCGCGCTCACCGTCACGCCCGCGATGGCCCTCATGCTCCTGTCGCACGTGCCGCTCGAGCGCCGCCGGCAGCCTCTTGTCCAGTGGCTCCAGAGAGGCTACGAGAGCGTTCTCTCCCGGATCATCCACACGCCGATCTGGGCGTACGCCGCGGTCGGCGTGACCACGGTGGCCGGGCTGGCGGTCGTGCCCTTCCTGGGGCAGTCGCTGCTTCCGTCCTTCAAGGAGCGCGACTTCCTCATGCACTGGCTGACCAAGCCCGACACGTCCGGTCCGGAGGAGACGCGGATCTCGGTTCGGGCCTGCCGAGAGCTGCGAACGATTCCCGGCGTCCGCAACTGCGGATCCCACATCGGGAACGCCATGCTGGGAGACGAGCCGTACGGGATCTACTTCGGCGAGAACTGGATCAGCGTCGACCCGAACGTCGACTACGACGAGACGCTCGCCCAGGTCCAGGAGGTCGTCAGCGGCTACCCCGGGCTCGTTCGCGACGTCCAGACGTACCTGAAGGAGCGGATCCGAGAAGTGCTGACGGGATCGAGCGACGAGATCGTCGTGCGCATCTTCGGCGACGACCTCGGCGTTCTCCAGGAAGAGGCGGAGAGGGTGCTGCAGACGATGGAGGGTGTCGACGGCCTCGTCGAGGCAAAGATCGAGCTCCACGCCGACGTTCCGCAGGTGGAGGTCAAGGTGGACCTGGCGGCTGCCGAGCGCTACGGGGTCAAGCCCGGCGAGGTCCGACGGGCGTCGGGGATCTTCCTGGCGAGCGAGGAGGTCGGCGACATCTACCGGGGCGGCAAGGCGTACGACGTGCATCTCTGGAGCACGCCCGAGACACGACACAGCCTCACCGACATCCGCGCGCTCCCCATCGACACGCCTCGCGACGGCCAGGTTGCCCTGCAGCAGCTGGCCGCGGTCCGCATCGCCCCGACGCCGAACACGATCGAACGGGAGAACGTCTCGCGGCGACTCGAGGTCAGCGCCAACGTCCAGGGGCGGGATCTGGGCTCGGCGGCGCGCGAGGTCGAGGGTCGCATCGAGGACCTGGACTTTCCGCTCGGGTACAGCGCGCAGGTGCTCGGCGAGTACAAGGAGCGCCAGGCCGCCCAGCGGCGCATGCTCCTCTTCTCGATCGGCACGGCGATCGCCATCCTCCTTCTCCTCCAGGTGTCGTTCAGGAGCTGGCGCCTGGCGACCATGTCCTTCCTGACTCTCCCGATGGCGCTCGTGGGCGGTGTGCTGGCGGCGTTCATCGGCGGGGGGGTGCTCTCGCTCGGCTCGCTCGTCGGGTTCTTCACGGTGTTCGGCATCGCCGCGCGCAACGGGATCCTGATGATCAACCACTTCCAGCATCTCGAACAGCACGAGGGCGAGGCGTTCGGTCCCGCGCTCGTCTTGCGCGGGGCGCGAGAGCGCCTTGCGCCCATCCTCATGACCACGCTTGCAGCCGGACTGGCCATCCTGCCGCTGGTCGCAGCAGGCGAGATCCCGGGTCACGAGATCGAGCACCCGCTCGCCGTGGTCGTCCTCGGGGGTCTGTTCACGTCGACGCTGCTCAACCTCTTCGTCGTCCCCTCCCTCTACCTCCGCTTCGGGAAGCGGCGACTGGGCTCCCACCCGGGCGCGACGCAATCCTGACGCCCCGGAGCTCGAGGGGTCAGAGTCCGTACGCGGCCCGCTCCAGTGCCTCCGCCACGTCCTCGGCGGTCCGTCCGGGCGCGTCGTTCCAGACGTGGACGTGGCTGACGGCCGAGCCGCCCAGGGATCGTGCGAACCGAAGCACCTGGGCCTCCATCTCCGTTCTGGCGAGCCCATGGTCCCTCCCGGCTTCGCCGATCGCGCCCGCTGCGCAGAGCGGCCCTTCGGCTCTCCAGGGACCCTGGCACAGACCCCGCTCGCGCACGACCTCTGCCGCGCGAAGCAACACGGGATCCGGCTCGGCGAGCGGCTGAGCTTCGTGAGGAACCCTTGGCTCTACCCTTGTCATGTCCGCCACACTGCCCTCCTTCGGCAGGTCGGACGGGGCGCTTGAGTGGCTTCGAAGGCGGTGAGAGCCGTCTCGGACACTGGGTGCGCAGGATAGGACGGGCAGATGAGACGAAGATGAGAGCTGCAGCCGCGCGCGAGCCCGAAGCCCGCGCAGGTCGGCCGTCGAGGAGCACGGGATCGCCGAGGAGGACTGGCCGGCCGCGTTCGCCCTCTGGATCGGCGAAGTCACCGGCCGGCCGGTGCCCCGCTTCGAGAAGCTCGAGCGAGAGCCACCGGCGGACGGGATAGTGATCGAGGGCGACGACCTCTAATCGGGCATCCCTCTTCCACGCCTGGGCCAAAAGCGGCTCGGTGGGTGAGGCTGTGGAGGGAGGCCCGGCGCCTGCGGCCCGACGCCAGACCTCCCGCGGACCCCGCAGGCACTCGCGGGGCAACGAGTGAGGAAGAGCAAGGGTAGCGAGTCCTTTTGTCGGGATCGGCTCGAAAGCGCGAGCGGCCAGCGGAGGGCGCTGACGCGATTGCGCTGGCGGTGGGTGTGACCCTCGCGATTAGCCCAGCCGCGTCGGCCCAGGCCGGTCACTTCTGATCTTCGTCTGGAGCTTCTGGATCGGGCTGATCATCGCCCTCATAGGACTCGCCGGCTTCGGCCGGTTCGTATTAGCTCTACCCGGGCGGCCGGGTCGCTAAGTGAGCACGTGGCGCCAATTAGGGCCCAGCGACCTCGATTACAACCCAGCCGCGCTCGCTGGTCACCCTGGCGACCGCGAGTGCGACCGTGAACACTCGAAGGGCGAGTTCCTGGACGTCGTCCAGTGTGGGCGCCCGTACCCGAAACGTCGACGAGATCGTGCCGGACTCACTGGCGTCGATCAAACCCAGCCTTACCGATGCGGCCTGCCCGTTCGGCGCTCACCCTGGGAGGGGGCGAGGGAGAGCCGACGCCCACCCTTCCATCTTGGCAAGGGTCCGCTGCCGCGAACGGGAAACAGGCGTCAGCCTGAGGGAGGCTGAGGCGAAGAGGCGGGGCTAGTCTTCGCCCGATCCGTCGCGGTCGCCCTCGGAGCCGACGACGTTGAAGCTCTTGTCGAGCTGGACGTCGACCTGGCCACCGCTGTCGAGCGTGACCTCGACCTCGTAGTAGCTCTCCTCGTCGCCGACCTCGGTACCGGTGACTCGCCCGCCCCCCGTTTCGGCGAGGGCGGCCGCGCTGGCCTTCTGCAGGTCGGCCC
>JBOHAK010000113.1:0-7872 GCA_050697795.1 Gaiellaceae bacterium | reverse complement strand
CTCCCGTACATCTCGGGGCTGATCGTCGTCAACGACGCGGAGACGGGCTTCCCGATCGCCGTGATGGACGCGGCCGAGATCACGGCCGCCCGGACGGCGGCCGCGAGCGGCGTCTGCATCCGCCGGTTCGCGCCAGAAGGCTGGCGCCGGGCCGCGATCCTCGGCTGCGGCGAGCAGGGCCGCTTCCACGCGACCCTCCTGCGCGCGCTCGAGCCGGACGTGCGCATCCGCGCCTGGGATCCCCACCCCGAACGGATCGGGCGCCTCGGGGATGGCATCGAGCCGGCCGGCGGCTGGGAGGACGCCGTCGCGGGCGCCGACGTCGTCGTCACCGCCGGGCCGATCGTCGAGAACCCCAGCCCGCCCCTCCGGCCCGAGCACCTGGGCGAGCGCTGGCTCGCGCTCCCGATCGACTTCGACTTCTACTTCGGCGCGGAGGCGGTGGCGGCCGCTGACCTCTTCCTCGCCGACGACGTCGCGCAGTTCGAGTACTACCGCGGGCTCGGGCACTTCCAGGGCTGGCCGGCGCCGGATGGCAGCGTTGGCGAGGGCCTCGGCGAGGAGGGCTCGCCGGGACGCGTCGTCTGCTGCAACCTCGGCATCGGCGCGCTCGACGCCGCGTTCGCGAACGTCGTGCTGGAGCGGGCGCGCGCCGACGGAGCGGGCACGGAGCTGGCGCTCTAGACCGATGCCGCCGTCCTGGATGATCGGCCTGGAGCGCACACTCGCCGCCGAGGAGGGGACGGAGGAGCTCGCGACCGCCCTCGTCGTGCTCGCCTCGGTCGCGGGCCGCGAGGTCCACGTCGACGCCGACGAGGCCCACGGCGCGGCCCGCCGCGCGCTCTACCTGCTGAGCGCCGGCGGCGACCCGGCGCGCGGTCTCGACCTACACGGCCGCGCCGTGATCGCGCTCGCCGACGACCTGCGCACCGTCGACCGGCAGCTTGCGCTCGAGGAAGGCGTACGGCAGCTCCGCATCGAGGCGGCCGGTCTCGCGCACGTGAGCGAGGCCCTCCACGCCCTGACCGACACGCCGGACGTGGCCTGGAGGGCGTACGCCGCCGGGCTCCTCGCGGAGGAGCTCGGCGAGGCCTGAGCCTGCGCGACCTCCTGCTGGTCCGACGACGCACTCGAGAGAGCCCTCCTCGGCGACTCGAGCCTCAGGTGGACGGACTCAGGCGACCGACGAGGAGCCAGTGATCTCAGGCTGCGCGCCGTCTGCGGCGGCGCCAGCCGCGCGGTGCGGCCGTGAGGTCCCGAACGCGAACGAAGCCGTGCCGCTCCAGCCGGGTCGCGAGCACGAGGAAGAGCTGGGCCGTCGTGAGCGCATCGCCAAAGGCGTGGTGGGTGGGAGCGGGCGGCACGTCGTGGCGGGCTGCAAGGTCGATCAGGCGGCGAGAGGTCGCGCGCTCCGGAGCTCCTTCCAGCGCCGCGAGACGCGAAGCCAGGTCGATGACGTCGATCGCGGCCCTCCACCGGCGACGCGTCTTCCTGAAGAACCGGTTCAGGAACGAAAGCTCGATCCAGGCCGCATGGGCGACGAGCGTTCGACCGGCGAGGGTCCACGAGCTCGTCAGCCACGGTCCCGAGCTCGGGAGCGTCCGCGACATCGTCCGGCCGGATGCCGTGGACGACGATCGATTCGGGCGGGAGCTCGATCGGTGGCTTCACGATCCGGTAGAGCGACTCCTCGAGCCGGACGCGGCCCCCGTCGATCGGAACGACGCCATACGAAAGGACATGGTCGACGCGAACGTCGAGCCCAGTGGCCTCGAAGTCGAGAGCCGCCAGACGCGCCTCCCGCCAGGAGCGTGGCCCGCGCGCAAGATGGGTCACCCCAACCTCGTCGGCGGGCGCGGCTCCAGGGCCTTCTGCGCCCTGGCGATGGCGCGGAACGACTCCTTCAGCTCGCGGCGAGCCGTCGGCGGAAGCTCCCCCGGCTTGATGCGGTTGTCCGGCGGGTGGTGCCGCTCCACCTGAGCTGCCTGGTGCTCGAAGCGGATGCGCGTGACGGTCGCGAACGCTTCCCCCAGCTCCGCTGCGCGAGTGCGCTCGAGCGAGCCGCGGGCGCCCGCGGCACGGAGGCGGTCGAGGGTCCCGACGGCCGTCGAGCCCGCCGCGAGCGCGTGGAGTCGCGCTAGGTCCACGATCGGCGAGACGCCGCCGCGCTTGATGTCGAGGGTCCCGATCTGCTCGCCGCCTCGCTCGACGACGAAGTCTCGCAAGAAGCCGGTCGGCGGGCGAAAGTCGAGCGCTCGCCGCCCGAGCCTCGCGAGGAACGCCGGCCGCTCGGGAGCGGTGGCAAGAAGGTCGGCGAGCTCGTCGTCGAGCCGAAGCGGACCGACGACGCGGCGGAGGTCGAAGGCGATCGTCGCGAGGAAGACTCGTTGTCGGTCGGGGAAGCGCAGGCAGCTGTCGAAGAGCTCGATCCAGCTGGCCCGCGTGCGACGCCACGGGCGGTTACGCGCCATCACCCCGGCGCGACAGGCGGCAAAGCCACACTCCGCAATCGCCGCGTTCGCCTGCTCCCCGAGGGCGGCGAAGTACCCGCCTACCTCGTCCTCGGGTCCGTCGTACGCGAGCGCGTTGTCCTGGTCGGTCGCGAGCGTCTGCTCGCGGCGGGCCTCGCTCCCCAGAGCGAGCCAGGCCCACGGACAGGGCGGATCGCCGAGCTCGAGGACGACGAGGTCGAGCACTCGACGAACCACGGCGTCGCTCGTCGTCGCGATGACGTCGCCGACGTCAACCGGTTCGACGCCGCCGTCGAGAAGACCGACGACCACCTCCGGGAGCAAGCGGAGCGCTCGAGCGAGCGCGGGGACGTCTTCGGCCCGAGCGATTTCCTGCCTGAGCGTGAACGGGCTCGGGGAGTCCAGGTTGAGAAGCGCGGTGTGCGTGACCACTCCGAGCAGCTTCCCCTCGGCGTCGATGACAGGGAGGTGGTGGATGCCGGCCTCGAGCATGTCGACCAGCGCATCGAAGGCGAGGCGCTCGGGAACGGCGGTGACTGCCGGGGCGCTCATGACCGTCGCGGTGGGCGCCTCCGGCGGGAGGCTGCGCGCGACCACCTTGGCGCGAAGATCGGTGTCCGTGACGATCCCGAACGCATCCCCGTCGAGTACGACCGCGCTCGACGCCCGCGTCTCGGTCATCTGCCGAGCGACCTCCCCGATCGGCACCGCTGGGCTCGGGATCGTCGGCACCGGTGAGGCGAGAACTCCCACACGCGCGGTGCCGAGCGAGAAACCGCGGCGGGACCGGGCACCCGCACGCTCGAGCCGGTCCTCGAGAGTCGTGGCGAGAAACTTGAGCCCGGCGGGATCGGAAAGCGCGGCGAGCGTGGGCTCGGCCGGGAAGAGATAGCAGAGGCAATCCTCGCGCGCGCGAACGGTGAACGCCGGGGGCAAGCCGGAGAGGAGTGAGGGATGCCCGAACGCCTCGCCCTCGTCGAGCACGTCGACGATCTCGCCCGCGTCGAGCAGCTCGACCGAGCCCTTGCGAACCACGTAGAAGTAGCGCGACGGGGTTCCTGCCTGCACGAGGATGTCAGAGCCCGCTGGAAAGAACTCGATCTCGCCTCGCCGCACGAGGCGCTCCAGCGCCTCCCGGCTCAGGGTCGAGAACGGAGGCTGTCGCGCGAGGAACCCTGTGACCTCGTCGAGCGCTTCGTCGAGAGAAGCCACGTTGAAACGATATTCCCCGCAGGCCTGAGCGGTAGCATCGGCTCCGTGCTCCAGGCCCTCGCGACAGGCTGCCCCGACTACCAAACCTGCTGGCGGCCAGTGGAGACTCCGGACGGCCTTCCCTTCGCCTCGGTCGAGCTCGCGGTCGCCTGGGCCGTGGTCCTCGCTCTCTCCCTTGCCATGCTGCTTCGGCGGCTGGGCCGGGAGTGACCGTCACTCGCCCTCGGCTCGCTCCCGCGGGGGAGACTGCTCACAGGCCGGTGGGCCGGTGAGCGCCGAGGGCCCGAGCGCCTCCCGCTCGGCGGCGGCGCGCAACCTGATCTGGCCCTCGCTCCGCGACGCCGCGAGGGCGTTCTGCCCGCCGTTCGAGGTCGTCGAGGAGAGGCCGGGCGGCCTCGCACTACTGCTGCGCACGCCCGACGGTGCCGAGGAGCTCACACTCCGATACCGCTCGGAACGCGGGCTCTTCCTCCGGACGTACTACCTCGTGATCGAGGCCGAGCTCGCAGGCGAAGGCCCTCCGGAGCCCGGCACTCTCGTGCTTTCCCGCCGGAAGCTCCGCTGGAGGCGTCCGAAGCCGCCGGAGGCCGAGCGCTGGAGCGAAGGGATGAGCTCGCCTGAGGTCCGTACGGCGCTGAAGCCGCTTCAGGTCGAGAGGCTCGATCTCGCCTGGGACCCGGCGCTCGGAAGATGGAGCCTCTCGCTCAAGACTCTCTGCGGCTCGGTCACGGTGACCTTCTTTCCACCGCTTGCAACTCCGAACCCATTCATGCGTAAAGAGGCGCAGGCGGTCGGAGCCCTCGTGCGCGAGCTCAGGCTGGGGGCGCAGACGCGAACACTGGCTTGAGCGCGAAGTAGACCTCTCGGTAGAGGCCATAGGCGCGCTCGTACATCTCCCGCGCCTCGGGCTCCGGCTCGATCTCGGCGGGCTCGTAGCGGACGAAGACGACCGCCGCGTCCCCAACCGACGCGTGCAGGCCTGCGCCGACCGCCGCGAGCATCGCCGCCCCTGTCGCGGTGGTCTCGACGTTCTCCGGCACACGCACCGGTAGGCAGGTGACGTCCGCCTTGATCTGGCGCCAGAGGCGGCCCTTCGCGCCGCCGCCGACGATCGTGAGCCGGCGCGTCTCGAGGCCGGCCTCGCGCATCGCCTCCAGGATGTCGCGGAGGGCGAAAGCGCTCCCCTCGAGTACCGCCCGGAAGAGATGCGCCCGCGTATGGGCCAAGGTCAATCCGTGGAACACGCCGCGGGCTGCCCCGTTCCATTCGGGAGCCATCGCCCCCTGCATGCATGGCAGGAAGACGAGCCCCTCTGCGCCGGCTGGGACCTGGCCGGCGAGCGCGACGAGCGCGTCGTACGCGTCGCTCCCGCCGTTCCTCTCCGCCTCCAGCTCGAGCGGTGCGAGCTGATCGCGGAACCAGCGCAGGTTCCCTCCCGAGACGAAGCCGGGGTTCTCCAGCAGCCAAGCAGCAGGGTCGGCGTGCGGATGACACTCCACGAGCATGGTCTCGTCCTCGCGCGGCCGATCACTCGCTGCGCAGACCGGCTCGGCCGTTCCGACGACGTCGCAGACCTCCCCCGGCTCGTAGACGCCCGCGCCGAGCGTCGCCGCCATCTCGTCCCCGCAGCCGACCGAGACGACCGTGCCCCGGTCGAGCCCGGTCGCCTCGGCGAACGCCCTCGTGATCGTCCCCACAGCCTCCGTGGCGGCACGGACCGGAGGCAGCAGACTCTCGTCGAGGTCGCAAAGCTCGACGAGCGACGCCGACCACGCACGCTCCCGAGGATCCAGGAGGGCGAAGGACGAGCCGTTCGAGTAGTCCACGACGCCGACGCCGGTGACCTGCTCGAGCACGAAGCTCCCGGGGAGGTGAAAGCGGGCAGCGTCGGCGAACCGGTCCGGCTCGGTGTCGCGGATCCAGAGGATCTTGAAGACGCCGTGAGAGGAGTCGAGATTCGTCCCCGACAGGCCGTAGAAGTCGCGCGGCTCGATGCGCTCCGCCAGCCGGCGTGCCTGCTCCTCCGCCCGGCGGTCCATCCAGATGAGGGCCGGGCGCAGCGGCCGGCCCCCGCCGTCCACGGCGACGACGCCGTCGAGCTGGCTGCCGAAGGACATCCCTCTGACCGCCGAGGGTTCGACGCCCGGCTCGCCGAGGACACGTTTGACGGCGCCCTCGAGCGCCGCAAGCCACAGCGCGGGGTCCTGCTCCGCCCAGCTCGGCGCCGGAAAGGAGACGTCGTACGGCTCATACGCCGAGGCGACGAGCTCCCCGGCGGCGGAGTAGACGGCGACGTTCGTCCCCTGGCTCCCCACATCGCACCCCAGGACCAGCTCGTCCGTCACGGCCGCACCACCACCTTGAGGCCCGAGCCTTCGCGGATCGCTTCGAAGCCGTCGGCGATCTGTTCGAGCGGGAAGCGGTGCGTGACGATCCGCTCGGCGCGCGCCGCCTCGCGGGCGAGGAGGTCGAGCGTCAGCCGGTATTGGCGCGGGGTCGCCCCGTAGGCCCCGAGCACGGCGAGCTCCTTGTAGTGCAGCTCGTTGGCGTCGAACTCGACGATCGGGTTCGCCTTCGGGAGACCGGCGAAGTACACGACCTTCGCGGCTGGGGCGGCGAGCCCGAGCGCCGCCTGCTGAGCCGCCTGCGAAGCACAGGCGACGATTACGCGATCGGCTCCCTGACCGCTCGTGAGCTCGAGGAGCTCGTCCACCCCGCCCGACGGGCCCGGTTCGACGACTTCGTCGACAAGGTCGCCGACGACGTCGCGCGCGAGTGCGGCCCTCGGGGCGCTGACCTCGATGAGGTAGATCCGGCCCGCTCCTGCGTCGCGCGCCATGAGCGCTTGCACGCAGCCGATCGGACCGGCCCCGAGTATTGCGAGCACATCGCCGATCCGGATCTGGGCCGACTCGACGCCGTTGAGGGCACAGGCGAAGGGGTCGGCCGCCGTGGCGAGGTCTGAAGGCAGATCGGGCGGAAGCGCGTAGAGGTTCCGGAGCGCGATCGGAGGCACGGCGGCGTACTCGGCGAAGGCGCCGGGAAACGGGTCGTAGCCGTAGAGCTTCTTCTCGGCGCAGAGGTTCTGGCGCCCCTCGAGGCACAGGCGGCATTCGCCGCAGTAGAGAATCGAGCCTAGGAATACCCGATCGCCCTGGCCGACGCCTTCGGGGAGGACCGCGCCCGGCGTCACCTCCTCGAGCACGCCGACGGGCTCGTGGCCGAGCACCCATGGCACCGGGGCGCGCGGATCGCCGTGGAAGAACGTGCGCGCGTCCGTGCCGCAGATGCCGCAGGACTCGACGCGCAGGATCGCCGCGGAACCGTCGAGCGTCGGCTGAGGCAGGTCGTCGACCCGCACCTCGTTCACCGCAGTCATGAGGGCGGCCCTCAACCGGACACCTCCACGGCAAGCTCGGCGAGGGCGTCGGCGGCGCTCCAGCGCTCCCTGATCACTCGCGCAAGAGCGCGCGTGATCGCAGTGGGATCGGCGTGCATGAAGATGTTCCGGCCCACCGAGCAGCCGATCGCGCCCGCCTGCATCGCTGCCTCCATGCGCTCGAGGAGCTCCTCGTCGGTGATCCGCGAGCCGCCGGCGAGGACGAGCGGCACGCCGCCCGCGGCCTCGACGAGCGCTCCGAACTGCCCGCCGCTTCCGGGCCAGTTCGTCTTGACGACGTCCGCGCCCAGCTCGGCGCAGAGCCGGACGTTGCGCCGCAAGTACTCGAAGCCGTACTCGGAGGCGAGCTGTTCGACTGCGGCGTACGTCGTCGGAAACTCGGCCTCGGCGATGAACGGCATGCCCTCCCGGTCGCACGCCTCTCCCACCTGCGCGATGCGCTCGATCATCGTCGGCTCGTCCTCCCCCCCGAGCGCCACGAAGAGGACGACGGCGTCGGCGCCCAGCCGCGTGGCTTCCTCGACCTCGGCGACGGCCACGACCTCCGGACGGTCGAGGCCGGGTCGCGCCGACGCCGAGAGCAGGAGCGCGAGCGAGGTCTCGGGCCGGAAGGCGGGCTGGGCGAACCGCGCCATCCCCTTCGAGAGCATGAGCACGTTCGCTCCCCCGGCGACCGCCTCGGCCGCGCGGGCCCGCACGTCGGCGAGGGGCTCGAGAAACTCGGGTGAGGTCATGCCGTGGTCCAGGGCGCAGATGATCGAGACCCCGGCCGGATCGATGACCCGCTTG
>JBOHAK010000112.1:0-5674 GCA_050697795.1 Gaiellaceae bacterium | reverse complement strand
CGACCGAGATCCCCGACAAGGGCCGCGTCCTCACCGGCCTCTCGGGCTTCTGGTTCGCCCGCACGAGGGAGATCGTCCCGAATCACCTGCTCGCCCTGCGCGACGACGGCCGCTCGACGGAGGCCCGCCGTCTGGCGATGCTCCCGATCGAGTGCGTCGTGCGCGGCCACCTCGCCGGCTCGGGCTGGAAGGACTATCGCGCGACCGGGGCAGTGTGCGGGCACCGGCTGCCCGTCGGCCTGCGCGAGTCGGAGAAGCTCCCCGAGCCCATCTTCACGCCTGCTACGAAGGCGCAGGAGGGCCACGACGAGAACATCGACCGCGAGCAGGCCGCCGAGCTCGTCGGCAGGGAGCTCCTCGCCGAGGCGGAGCGGATCTCGCTCGAGCTCTACCGGTTCGCCTCCGGGTACGCGGCCGCGCGAGGCATCGTGATCGCGGACACGAAGTTCGAGCTCGGGCTGGACGGCGACGTCCTGACCCTCGGCGACGAGGCGCTGACGCCCGATTCCTCCCGCTTCTGGCCGGCCGACGAGTTCGCGCCGGGACGCGGGCAGCCGTCGTTCGACAAGCAGTACGTACGGGACTACTGCGAGTCGGTCGGCTGGGACAAGGCGCCGCCGGGCCCGGAGCTGCCGGCCGAGATCGTCGACGGCACGCGCGCACGCTACGTCGAGGCCTTCGAGCGGCTGACCGGCATCCCGTTCGCCGAGTACCTCGCCGATCCGACGGTGGTGCTCTCGTGAGGGCGACGGTGCTCGTGCGACCGAAGGGAGGCATCCTCGACCCCCAGGGCGAGGCGGTCGAGCGCTCGCTCCGCCAGCTCGGCTTCGAGGTCGGCGATGCGCGCGTCGGCCGGGTCATCGACCTCGAGGTCGACGCACCGAGCATCCCGGAGGCCCGAGCGCAGGTCGAGCGCATGTGCGAGCGCCTGCTCGCCAACCCGCTCATCGAGAGCTACGAGATCGAGCTCGAGGACGGGGTTTGACCGAGCGACGACCGCGCATCGGCGTGCTCGTCTTCCCCGGCTCGAACGACGACCGCGACGCGATCTGGGCACTCTCCGCCCTCGGCGCCAAGCCGGTGCCGATCTGGCACGCCGAGCCGGAGGCCCAGCGCGTGGACGGGGTCGTCCTTCCGGGCGGCTTCTCGTACGGCGACTACCTCCGCTGCGGGGCGATCGCCCGCTTCGCGCCCGCAATGAACGCCGTCTCGGACTTCGCAGCGGACGGAGGACCGGTGCTCGGGATCTGCAACGGGTTTCAGATCCTCTGCGAGGCGGGGCTCCTCCCCGGCGTCCTGCGCCCGAACGCGTCGCTCTCGTTCGTCTGCCGGGACGTCCGCGTGACCGTCGAGCGCGCGGATACGCCCTTCACGGCGCGGTGCCGGCCGGGACAGGCGCTCACGATTCCCGTGAAGCACGGCGAGGGGTGCTACCACGCGCCCCCGGACCTCCCGGAGGAGCAAGTCGCGCTCCGCTACGCCCCGGGCGAGAACCCGAACGGCTCGGAACGGGACATCGCGGGCGTCGTGAGCCGCGACGGGAACGTGCTCGGCCTCATGCCCCACCCGGAGCATGCCGTGGACCCGCTCCTGGGCAGCGGTGACGGGGCGCTGGTGCTCGCGTCGCTCGTCGACGCAGCGCGTGAGCGCTCGTATGCCCTCGCGCGCTAGGCGCCGCCATCGTCCGTATTCAGTTGTGTCGAACCGCTACGGCGCGGTGAATCCGAGCGCGCCGGCCAGCCGCGGGCGCGCCGCGAGCTCCGAGCGCAAGCGCTCGAGGTCGCGGCCTCGCAAGGTCACCGGGCCACGCCGAACCACGCCGCCGGTGGAGTAGGCAAAGCGGACGAGCTCACCTCCCTTCTCGTCTTCCAAGAGCTGGACGATCGTCTCGAAGCGACGGTCGCCCGCGCGTTGCGCGACGCGAAGCTCCTCGAGCACGGTGGTCCGTCCCCACGGTGTCGCCGCCTTGATCGTCACGAAGAGGACGCTACTGCGGGAAAGCGCGCGCGAGTGTCGCGCTTCGTGCCGAGTTCGTCACGGCTTCGTGTCGTCGTGGCGACGGGATTCGATCGTTGTAAGGATGCAGCGTCATCTCGTTCCGCCGCCGAGGGGCTCTCCCCAGGTGCATCTCGGATCGACGCGGAAGGGCAATGACGGGCCGAGGCCTGCGGGGAGAGCGCCGTGCGCGCGGAGCGCCAAGCCGGGAACGAAAGGGGAAGGTCGAATGCCGTACCGCTTCCGCTCGAGGAGGACAGCGCTCCTCGTGGTGCTCGCACTCGCGGCCGCGATTCTCACCGCTCCGCTCTACGCGAGCGGCGACAGCCGCAGCTCCTCACGCAAGCACGTCAAGGTCCAGCTCGTCGACGCAAGCGGAGCCGAGACCGGGGTCGTGAAGCTGACCAAGCAGGGCGAGAACGTGATCGTGCGCGCGGAGGTCGAAGGGCTGACGCCGGGCTTCCACGGCTTCCATGTTCACAGCGTGGGCGAGTGCGTTCCGCCCTTCACGTCCGCCGGCGGACACTACAACCCCGCCGGCACCGGCCATGGCTCGCACGCGGGCGACATGCCGAGCCTGCTCGTCCTCGACGACGGAACGGCGCAGCTGCAGTTCGCCACGGCCAACTTCACGATCGCGGAGCTCTTCGACGCGGACGGAACGGCGATCGTCGTGCACGCGCTCCCCGACAACTTCGCCAACATCCCGACGCGCTACCAGTCGACGACCGAGGGCACCTTCGGGCCCGACTCGGCAACGCTCGGAACCGGCGATGCGGGCAGCCGGGCGGCCTGCGGCGTGGTCGCCGGCGGCTGACGGCTCACAGGACGGCGGCGGCGGGGGCCTCGTCGCCTCTCGCCGCCGCCCCTAGACGCTCGGATCGCCCCAGGCCTGGGGGCCGCACTCGGGGCAGGAGAGCTCGAACGCCTCGAGCTCCGCGAGGATGCGCTCGGACGGAACCCGAGCCGCGCTCACGGCGACCGTGCCGAAGCGGTCGGCCACCGTCACCGACGGGCGCCCGAGGCGCCCGGAGAGCGGCCCGGGCTCGTGCTCGACGACGAGGGCCCCGCCCAGCTCCTCGATCCGCGGCCGCAGCGCCGCGAGCGAACGGGCATCGTCCACGCAGGCCACCACGAGGTGACGCCGCTGCCGATACGGCCAGAGAACCGGGAGGTCGCGGACGTTCTGCACGTCGATTCGAGCTCGCGGTCGAACGCTAGCGGAGTCGCCGCGGCGTCCGACGAGGAGGAGCGAGCCGGGCCGCCGGCCCGTGCGACCCCAACCGGGGTCGCCGTCCGCGGCCGGTTCGTCCACCGCGCCCGACGGCGACGGGCAAGCAGCGAGTCGCGCCTGGGTCGCCTCGGGATCTCGGGGTGCGCGTCTCGGCGTTCCCCGGTGGGAGTCGCCATCGGCCCCTCGCGCCCCGACGCGCGCCCCCGGCGGCGCCGTCCGAGACCCCGACTGAAAAACTCGGAGTCGCCACCGGCGGGACCGCGGATCGCGTCGGCCGACCGCGCCCGGACGCGCGGACGGCGGGGGCACGTGCCCCCGCCGTCCGTCGGTCGTCGACGTACCTACGGCCTGAAAATGTAGAGGCCGAAGTCCCGGTCGCTCGCCAGGACGTACTCCTTCCCTCCCATCTTGTGGAACTCGACGCCCCAAAAGTTGTTGCCGCCCTCGTCGATGAAAGCACCGACCTGGCGGAGCCCCGCGGGGCCGTACTTGAGGATCCGGAAGCCGCCCGCGTAGTAGCTCACGTAGGCGAGCCTCTTGTTCGGATGCGGATTCAGCGCGACCTCGTGCACCGAGAGGTCGCCGAAGCCGACCGCGAACGCCTCGTCCTGCGCCTCGGGGATCGAGAACGTGTCGACGGACGTGATCGAGCCCGCCGCCCCGACCTGGCCGGGGATATTGGTCTCGAAGAGCCGCACGTAGCCCCACCCGTCGAAGACCGCCTCGATCAACAGGGAGGCGGCCGGTGAGCCGATGGGCGGCGAGGCCTGCGTGCAGACGTCGGCCGACAGCGTCTGGTTGAGGAGCTGCAGCCCGGTCGCCCGATCCACGAACACGAACGGGATGTCGCCTTCGGCCAGCATGAAGACGAGCCCCTGGCAGTCGGGCCGCACCGTGTTGAACACGATCCCGGCGTCGTAGCCGGCCGCCATCACGGTGTCGAGCTTCTCCTGGAACGAGCACACGCCACGCTCGATGAGCGCGATCCCGTCGCCCGCGGGCGGCGGGCTGGCCGCGCACGCGAGCCCGACGAACGTCGGCGTCCCGCTGATGTCCGTGTCCGGATCGATGGGCGGCACCCCCGACCCGGAGATCGCCGTGAACTCGGTCCCGCTGTGCGGGCCCGACAGGATCTCGGCGACGACGCGGTAGGGGTTGAAGTCCTCGTCCGTGGCGACGAGCCACCGATTGTCGGGCGAGAGCTGGGACTGATGCCCGTTGCCCTCGGGCGAGATCTCGTGCCCGCGGGCGAGCCGCTCCTCGTCGAGCTCCGGGTAGTCCGACTCGGCGATGAGCGTGACGTTCCCCTCCGTCGGGTCGGTGACGTCGAGGAGGACGTAACCGCCGTCCCAGTAGCTGGCGTTCATGACGTACCGCTTGCCGACCCGCTTCACGATCATGTCGTGCGAGAAGATGGACGTCAGGTTCGGCGGCGAGTCCTGACCGACGTTGAACGGAGGCAGGAAGAGATCCAACGTGTCGTTCACGAGGACCGGATTCCGCGGGTCCGTGATGTCCATGATGTCGAGGTCGGCGAACTCCTCGTTGTCAACGAGCACGGCGTACGTGCGGCCGTCGAACTGATTCGTCCAGACGAACACGTTGTGCGTGTCGTTCGGCTGAGGATCCACGCCGCCCGCCGGGTTGGTGAAGTCGCCGGCGTGCTTCACGAGGAGCTCCGGGCTCGTCGGATCGCTGACGTCCCAGATGTTGATCCCACCGCGCGTCGCCGGCGCGGTCGGAGCCGGGGCGCCCGGACAGGTCTCGTTCTGGTGGACGAAGATCACGCCGTCGAAGAACTCGTTCTTGATCCTGTGCGTCAGGGACCCCTCGCCTGCGTAGCTGAACTGCGTCGTGTCCATGAACGCGCTCGTCACCTCGAACGGGTCCTTCGGATCCGACATGTCGATCACGTGCGCCCCGCCCCGCTCGCACGTCGGGTCGCGGAACGCCGTGAGGAACGCGAACTTGCCGAAGGCCGAGACGTCGGCGACGCGGCCGTCGTTCCCCGCTCCGGACGGATTCGTGACCTCGGCCTTGCCGACGAGCTTGACGCCCTGATTCACGGGCGGTAGGTGCCCCTCGGTCATTCCGTGCTGCATCGCCTGGGCGACGCCCTCGCCGGGGAACATCTCCTGGCTTGCGAAGCGGTCCGGGCGAGCGGCCGCCGGAGCGGCCAGTACCAAGGCCGCGAGCATGCCGAGGAGGACGAAACGATCCCTGCCTTTCATAGCTCCTCCCAGGGTGTGGTGGTGGGGGCTTTTATACCGTGTTGCAGGCGAAAAGTGAATAGCCGGGAGCGGCGCGCCGAGCGGTGGCTTCAGCGCGACGAACGCGCGATGCCGACGACGTACGGCGCCGAGGTGATCGTCAGGAGCGACGACGAATGGAACCCGCGCTCGAACGCGACGATCTCGAACCCGGCCGCGGCGATCGCGCCCGTGG
>JBOHAK010000111.1:0-3866 GCA_050697795.1 Gaiellaceae bacterium | reverse complement strand
AAATCGACTCCAGCCCGCTCGGCTAGCGCCTCGAGGCTCAGTCCTTTCGACTGGCGCACGCCGCGGAGAGGGGGAATCTTGGCTGGTGTCTTGGTCTTCACGTCCAGGCAAGGATAGCACAGAGGCTTGGCGCCCTGCAATAGAGGCAAATACCGTACGTCGAACCTTGACGGTGAGTCAAAGCACTGGTAGACTCCAAGTGGCAATCGACACAAGGAGGAACACCATGGCACGGACGAAGACGAAGGCAGAGGGCATCGCCGCTGCGAAGGAGCACAAGAAGTCGCAGCCGACCGCCCGCGACCGCGGGGTGCCGGATGCCTACCTGGGCGAGAGCGGGAGCTTCCGCCCCGGCCTGGACGCCCGCTACAAGAGCGACCTGATCGCCTCCGCGCTCGGGCTCGAAACGAGCAAGGCGCTGGAGACCTTCGAGCCCGCCGACGCGGAGAAGCGGATCGCGGAACGGGGCTGGGAGACGTTCCTCAGCCGCAAGCGCGAGATCCTCGCGGCGCAGGCAGAGAAGGTCACGGAGAAGACCGCAAAGAACGCGGCGCGGCGCGAGCGGGGGAAGTCGAAGTGACCGAGGAGCAGCGCGCTTACGAGCGCATCGAAGAGCAGGCCGCCGCACTCGCGGAGAGCGGCTATGAGCCCGTCGATTCCGAGCCTGGCGAGTGGCTGCGGATGCAGAACCCGGAGACGGGCGAGACGGTGCTGATCACGCCAGACGAGGAGGCAACGTGAAGGGCCATATTCGTAAACGAGGAGACACATGGACGGCCGTCGTCTACATGGGACGAGACCCGAAGACGGGCAACCCGAAGCGGAAGTGGAGCGGCGGGCACCGCACCAAGGCACAAGCGGAGCGGGCCGCACGCCAACTGATCAGCAGCGTGGAAGACGGCTCCTACGTAGAGGCCAGCAAGGCGACCTTAGGGGAGTACCTGGCCGAGTGGCTGGACGGCCTCGCCGTGCAGGGCCTGCGCAACTCGACGCGGCTCTCCTACGACATCAACCTGCGGACGCTCGTGCTCCCCAGGATCGGGGCGGTGCCGCTGCAGAAGCTCACCCCGGCGACCCTGACCGCGCTCTACTCGGAGCTCCTCGAGCGCGGTCGCAAGAACGGCGGGCCGCTCTCCCTGCGCACCGTCCGCTACGTGCACACGATCGTCAAGAAGGCGCTCCGGGACGCCGTGGACGCGGGACTGCTCATGCGAAATCCCGCCGACCGGGCGAAGCCGCCGTCGGCGAGGGCGGCCCGATCAAACGCGATGCGCACGTGGACGTCGGAGCAGCTTGCGTCGTTCCTGCACCACGTTCGGGGCGAGCGCCTCTATGCAGCGTTCCTGCTCGGTGCGAGCACCGGCCTCCGGAGGGGCGAGCTGTTGGGCCTGCGCTGGCGCGACCTCGACCTCGAGGCGCGCCAGCTCTCCGTCAGGCAGACGCTCATCGCTCCGCACAACCGGCTCGAGTTCAGCGAACCGAAGACCGAGCGCGGGCGCAGGCAAGTCGAGCTGGACGTCGCGACCGTGGACGCCCTGCGGGAGCACAGGAAGCGGCAACTCGCGGAGCGCCTCGCGTTCGGCCCCGGCTACGAGGACGAGCACGACCTCGTCTTCCGAGAGGCGGACGGGCGGCCTGTGCATCCCTCCACGTTCTCCTCGGCGTTCCTGGCGCAGACGAAGCGGGCTGGTCTTCCGAGGATCCGTCTGCATGACCTCCGGCACACACACGTCACGCTCCTGCGCAGGATCGGCGTCCCGGTGGAGGTCGTCTCCAAGCGCGTCGGGCATTCGAGCCCGAGCATTACGTCGGACATCTACAGCCACGTCGGGGAGGACCCGGCGCTGCAGCGGGAGGCGGCCGAGCGTGTCGCGGCTCTCATCCTGGCTCCTGCGCGCACGCCGGGAAAGACCGACTAGGGGGGTTTGGCGAAATACGCAGTGACCTTGGCGCGGAGTCGCCGGGCGAGCCGGTAGGTAAGCCAGAGTCCGCCGAGCGCTAGAAGGGCGAGCAGCCCCATGGCAGGCCAGTAGATCGCCGGATCACTCTCATGGCGTCCGGGGTTGTAGAAAGCGCCCCAGACGACCGTCCAGAGGGTGTAGCCGGAGGCCGCAAGGACGGCGAGGAATGCGGTAACGAGCAGCCCCGTTCGCACGCCCTCAGTTTAAAAGCCGCGACCGGAACAGCCCGCGCTCGCAGGAGCGCCTGCCCGAGCCTGCCAAGCATCGTGGTCGGAGCACCCCCCTGCAAACGCCTCTGCAAACACACGGGCCATCACCGGCCGACACGGAACGGCACGGACGGCGGCGCGGCGGCCCGCGAGCCCGCTCGGGAAGCCACACCGCGACACGCGGCGGCACGGGCCGTCATGGCCCCGGATGGATCAAGTGTCAAATCAGCGGTCAGGCGACCGAGGCCGTGCATTCGATCTCGATCAGACACCCGGAGACTGCGAGGCCGGTGACGCCGACGATCGTCTGCGCCGGATGCGCCGCGCCGCCGGTCACCTCGTCGATCGCCGCGGTGATCGTCTGGTACTCGGTCGGCCGCAGCGTGTAGATCGTCCGGCGCACGATGTCGTCCCAGCCGACGCCGACCTCCTGCATCGCCGTCTCGAGGTTGCGCATCGCCGCCTTCGTCTGCTCGCCGAGGTCGTCGCCGCCGACGATCCCGAACACGCTGTCGAGCGCGAGCTGGCCGGCGAAGTAGACGAGCCGGCTTCCCTGGGCGAGGCTCACGTGGCTGAAGCCGGGCGCCGGGTGCAAGCCGGCCGGGTTCACGTCCTGTCGGGACATGTCTGGACCTCCTTCGATGGTGAGCCGACGACTGCTGACCGCTCGTCCGCGCGGCCACGTCGGGGTCTGACCCCGGCACGTCCCGCCGGGCGCGCCCGAACGGACACGTCCGCGTGGCGCGCTCGGCCTCGGATACCGGGTCTTTTCGTCGCCTCCTCGGCCGTTGCGGCCATGTCGCGGGGTCAGACCCCTCCATGGACGAAGTGGGCGCGGCCGTTCGGGCATCTACTCGTGGAGGGCGCGCGCGAGGTCGACGAGCTCCTCGTCCGTGACGAGTCCCCGCTTCTCGGCGCCGCGGGCCTTGACGGCGGCGAGGAGCTCGCGCTCGTCGTCCTCCGTGAGCTCGAGCCCGAGCTCGGCTGCCTTGATGCGGATCGAGTCGATACCGCTCTTCTTGCCGAGGACGATCCCGCGCTCGGCCCCGACCAGCTCCGAGGAGTACGGCTCGATCGAGGGCGGGTCGTGGAACTGGCTGGCGACGGCGCCGCTCTCGCGCCGGAAGAGCGTCTCACCGACGAGGGGCTTCCACGGCTCGAGCGCGTAGCCCGAGAGCTCGCGGACGCGCTCGGACACGTCGCGCGCGCGGTCGAGGCGCAGATTCGTCTCCACGCCGTAGAGCGCGTCGAGCGCGAGCGCGACCTCGAGGAGGTTCGCGTTGCCGGCGCGCTCGCCCATCCCGTTGATCGTCCCCTGGATCCAGCGGGCGCCCGCCTTCACCGCAGCGACAGCGGACGCGGTGGCGAGCCCGAAGTCGTTGTGCCCGTGGAAATGGACGGGCACGTCCGGGCCCACCAGCTCGACGGTGCGGCCGACCAGCTCAGCGACCGCCTCGGGCGTGGCGATCCCGAGCGTGTCGACGACCGCGACCTCCTTCGCCCCCGCGTCGACGGCGGCCGTGTACGCCTGCCCGAAGAAGACCGGGTCGGCCCGAGTCGAGTCGACCCCGAAGTAGGCGACGGTGACGCCTTGCCCGGCGGCGAAGGAGACGGCCTTGCGGATGCGTTCGAGCATCGTCTCGCGCGTGACGCCGAGCGCGTCGAGCTTCAGATCCGAGATCGGGGACTCGATGAC
>JBOHAK010000110.1:0-1572 GCA_050697795.1 Gaiellaceae bacterium | reverse complement strand
TGACGAAGCCGCCGAGCCATGCGCCGAGGATCGCGGGCGCGCCCGCGACGACCGCGAGCGTTGCCAACCGTCCGAGGCTCGCCGGCCGGCCGCCCTCGGCGATCGGCGTCGCGATCCCGAGCCCCTCGGTGACGTTGTGCACCATGAAGCCGACGATGAAGAAGGTGCCGAGCGTGAGCTCGCCGAGGGCGAAGGACGTGCCGATCGCGAGTCCCTCGCCGAGGTTGTGGAGTCCGATTCCGACCGCGACGAGCGTCGCCAGCGCGAGGCCTCCGAGAACGCCGCCCCGGCTCTCGCCGCGCGCGGCGAAGCGCTGCGAGACGAACGTGAGGCCGAGGTAGCTCGCGCCCACGCCGAGCAGGACGAGCCCCGTCCCGCCGAGCGAGCCCGGCAAGACCGCCTGGAGCTCGAGCGCTTCGGCGAGCGCGTCGAGAGCGAGAAAGGTGAGCAGGCCGCCGGTCAACGCCATGAACGCGGCGAGCCACTCCGGCCGGGCGCGCCGGAGCGAGGGCAGCCACAGCAGGCCTAGCACGACCGGGACGACGCCGACGAGGAAGCCGATGACGGCGTAGCCGAAGAAGCCGGCGGCGCTCGGCCCGGGCGTCTCGACGGCGGCGGCGATCTCCTCGGTCGTCTGGATCCCCGTGGAGCTCGTCACGCCCACGGCGAGCGGCTCGTCCTCCACCCAGTCGTAGGAGACGACGAGCGTCGTCGAGCGCAGGCGGCCGAGGGTCGAGGGCCCGTCGAACTCGAAGGGGAGGATCGCGTCGTCGACGGTCACCGTCGCGATCGTGAGGTCGTCCCGCTGCGGATTCGTGACGCGGATGCGGATCTCGCCGGGGGAGAGCTCGACGCGGCGGATGTCGACCTCGTCCGCGGGCGGCGGGTTCTCGCCGACGAGCTCGAGCAGCGAGCCGCCGCGGGCCGAGAAGAGCG
Organism: Gaiellaceae bacterium; assembly: GCA_050697795.1. Lineage (GTDB taxonomy): Bacteria > Actinomycetota > Thermoleophilia > Gaiellales > Gaiellaceae > JAIBJN01. Next base: position 636 of record JBOHAK010000110.1, on the reverse strand, counting down.
ACACGACGGCGACGAGGAGGAGGATCGGGACCAGCGCCCACAGGCGCCCGCGGGTCGCCGCGCCGCGCCGGTCCTCTCCCTCGGCCACCGAGCGTGCCTCCATCAGAGCCTCCGCGGGGCCACTAGTCCTCGACCTCGAAGAAGCCCATCCACCCGAGCTCCGCGAACTCCGACTGGTGGGCGTGGAACATGAAGCGTCCGGTGTTCGCGAAGTCGATCTCGATGATCCCCCGCTCGCCCTGGCAGAGCATCACCGTGTCCGTGTAGTCGAACTGGTCGGTCGAGCCCGTGCGGTAGTAGCGGAAGAAGTCGCCGTGCAGGTGGAACGAGTTGATGAGGTCGAACTCGGTCAGGTTGGCCAGGTAGATGCGGACCGTCTGCGAGCGCCGGACGCGGATCGGATAGCGCGAGTAGTAGAACGCTGGGCCGTTGACGGCGTAGAAGTTGTTCTCGCCGTCCCCGTCCGTGTCGAAGCCGTTCATGACCATCACGAGCTCCTGCGCGGGCGGGCGCGGCTCCGGCGGGTCGACGATGAAGGCGCCGTAGAGCCCCTTGTGGATGTGCTTCTTGAGCGGGGTCGCGTGGCAGTGGTACAGGTGCATCCCGTACGGGCGCGCGGGGAACTCGTAGACGAAG
>JBOHAK010000109.1:0-4769 GCA_050697795.1 Gaiellaceae bacterium | reverse complement strand
AGCATGCGCTTGACGCCGAGCATGGCGAGCTCCTCGATCACGATCGCCGCGGAGGGGCAGCCCATGCCCGTCGCCTGCACGGAGACGGGCTTGCCGCGGAAGGTGCCGGTGTAGCCGAGCATGCCGCGCTCCCAGTTCCGCTGCTCGGCGTTCTCGAGGAAGGTCTCTGCGACGTACTTGGCCCGGAGGGGGTCTCCGGGGAGGAGGCAGGCCTCGGCGTAGTCGCCGGGCTCGGCGCGAACGTGGATAGGCATGGCGTTATCGTCCCTGCGCATGGCGCGCCTGGTCAAGCGGCCTCGGCTTCCGCAGATCCTCGAGTTCTGTGCCGAGGAGCCGATCGAGCGTGTGTTCCTCGAGGACGTCGCCCGCCGCGGTCTCGGCCGCTTCGCCGCGCTGCGCGGGCGCGGGCGCTTCACGGCGCTCTGCCATCTCGGCGCGAACCTCGTGCCGTCCGGGCCCGGTGCCGGCGCCTTCGCGGAGGTCGTGACGCGCGGCGAGCCGCGCATGCTGGTCGGCGAGGAGTCCGCGGTGACGGAGCTCTGGGAGGCCGCGCGCGAGCTCCTGCCAGACCCCCTCGACGACCGGCCCGGGCAGCCGGTCTACGTGCTGGACGCGCCGCCCGCAGCGGGCGGGAGCGGCCTGCGCCGCGCCCGTCTCGACGATCTCGACGCGCTCGTCGTCGCTGCCGCCGAGGCCTACCGGGAGGAGGTGGGCGTCGATGCCTACTCGCGCGACCCGGCGCTCTTCGAGTGGCGCACGCGCGTCCAGATCGACGAGGGCCGGAGCTGGGTCTGGAGGGAGGACGGCCGCATCCTCTTCAAGGCGGAGGCCTCGGCGTGGACCCCGCGCGCCGTCCAGCTCCAGCAGGTCTGGGTCGAGCCCGAGCTGCGCGGGCGGGGCTACGGCAAGCAGGGCCTCGCCGACCTCTGCCGCCTCCTCCTCCAGACGACCCCCGCCGTCTGCCTGTTCGTCCGCCCGGAGAACGCGCCGGCGATCGCCCTCTACGACGGCATCGGCATGCGGCGGACGATCACGTACCGCTCGCTGATCTTCGGGTAGCTCCGGACACGGCGAGTCGATCGCCGCCGGTCCGGAAGCCCTTCGCTCTCGTTGGCGGGAACGCCTACTTCTCTGTGTCGACGCGGATGAACGGGGCCGGCCGGGTCGGGTGGTTGGCCTCGCCGTTGACGAGGACTTCGCCGTCGAAGGTCACTTGACCGGTCGCGGTCGCTTCGCGCTGCTGCCTCTTGCTTCCCGGCCCGTTGACGGTCGTCTCCAGCGGTCCGACGCCTGTCCACGCCACGTCGAAGGAAACCTGATGGGTGCCACCGAGGTTGTCCCTGGCAATCCCCGATCCGGCGGCCGTGACGCTCTTGAGGTTCTCGGCGCTCGTGATGGTCGCCGGGGCGGTCGGCGCGGCCCAGCTGAACGAGATGCCGCCTGGGCAGACGGCCAGGAACTGCACCCTGGCCGTGGGCTCCGGGTCCTCGGTATCGGGTGACTCGAAGTCGCGCGTGCTCCGAACCAACAGCGTTCCCTCAACAGTCGAGCCGTCGGCACACTCGTGTGGTACCGCCCAGAAGGCCTCGGCCGTCTCCTCGAAGAAGAGCTCTCTTTCCGCCGACGCGGATGTCGAGAACGCCAGGAGCCCGGTTACTGCCGCCAGCGCGACCACGACCCCACGTCGCCGCGCGGAAGATGTCTTGAACATGGTGAACCCCCCTCGGCTAGGGCGGCTGATCTTGCCGCTTCCAACAACCAGTACCGCTGTGCCGACAAAGCGGATTCCGTCGGGCGCCACATTTCGCCAGCCCCTCCTACTGGCTCCACGAACGGGTGATTGCGCCGGCCCGCGGGCGCGCTGATCATGCGGTGCGAGTTGCGGAGGTTCGGCCTCACTGCGGCAGCGCTCGTTCTCGCGCTCACGGTCTTCGGCTGTGGCGGCGCGCAGGATCCGCTCGCGCATTCCTGCGTCGCGACGGATCAGAAGTTCATCGCGACCGCGAGCGTCGACGTCACCGCCTTCAACGCTCTCGCGGACGACTTCCGCGCGGGCGCGGTGGAAGCGGAGGAGATCGCGGAGGAGGCGTTCGGCGCCGCCGACCGCGTCGCCAACGTGGAGCCCAGGGATCCGTCGCTCAGGCAGGCGCAGAAGTACCTCGACGCCATGTTCACCGAGTACGGAGAGGCGGTCACACTCCATGCAGAAGGCAAGAACTCCGGCGAGCGCATGTACCGCGCGTACGGCCTCGCGAACTTCGCCAGGGACGTCCTGGCGGAAGCGCAACCGGCTCTGCAGCACGCGGGCTGCGACGTCGCCCCGCTGCTCTAGCGGCCGGAACTCACGCCGGCTTCGCTGACGGCCGCATCGGCCGTGCCGGGGTCAGACCCCGGCGTGCCCTCCGCGGCCATGGTTGGGGCCAGACCCCAGACGTGTCCCTTGCCGACCGGGTCGGGCCAGACGCGATGGCGCATTGCCGGTCGGTCGGCGGTCAGACTGGACGTGCCCTCCGCGGCCATGGTAGGGGTCAGAGCCCAGACGTGCCCTCGTCGGCCATGACGGGGTCAGACCCCGACGGGTCCGCGCCGGCCGCGGTCGGTTCGGCACGGCGGGCGGCGGTACGATCCTGGCGTGGACACGGCTGCGCTCCGCGCACGCGTCGAGGAGCACGTCCGCCGGCACGACCTGATCCCGCCCGGCGGCGAGGTCACCTGCCTCGTCTCCGGCGGCGCCGACTCGACCTGCCTCCGGCACGCCCTCGGCGCGCTCGGCTACCGTGCCTCGGCCGTCCACGTGAACCACGGGCTGCGCGGCGGGGAGTCCGAGGAGGACGCACGCTTCTGCGCCGAGGCGCTCGGGGCCGAGGTTGTGGAGGCCCTGCCCGCCGGTCGCGGGACCGAGGCCGAGCTTCGCGACCGGCGCTACGGCGCGACGGCGGGCTCCGGGCTCCGCGCCACCGGCCACACCGCCTCCGACCAGGTGGAGACGATCCTCTACCGCCTCGCGGCGAGCGGCGAGACGAGCGGAATCCGCGTGCGCCGCGAGGACGGGGTCGTGCGGCCGCTCCTCACCCTCTGGCGCGAGGAGACGGAGGCCTACTGCCGCGCCGAGGGGCTCGAGTTCCGCCTCGACTCCTCCAACCCGGAGACGGCCCGCGGGCTGATCCGCTCCGAGATCCTGCCCGCTCTCCGGCGACTGCATCCCGCCGCCGAGCGGAATGTCCTCGCTGCCCTCGACGAGCCGCGCGGGCTCCCCGGACCGGTCGAGAGGGCGCTGTTAGAGTTGCTCGCCTCTCGTGAGGGCTCGAAGCGACTCGACCTCGGTGACGGCCGCGTGGCGGTGAGGGAGTACGAGAGCGTCTGGCTCGAGCGTGGGCCCGTGCCGCTCGAGGGGCAGGTGCGCTGGGGCCGGTGGACGCTCGAGGCCAGCCGCCCGGGTCTCACGGTGCGCGGCTGGCGTCCCGGCGACCGCCTCGCCGGTCACGGGAAGAAGGTGCAGGACGTCTTCGTGGACGCCAAGGTCCCGCGCTCCGAGCGGGAGGCCTGGCCGCTCGTCGTGCGCGGGGACGACGTCGTCGCCGTACCCGGGATCACCGCCGCGCCGGGCTACGAGGACGCGGTCAGCGGAGAACGCACGTGAGCAGCGTCAACGAGCTCACGGCCGCCGTCGAGGAGGTGCTCATCGAGGAGGACGCCCTCCAGGCCCGCATCGCCGAGCTAGGCCGCGAGATCAGCGACGACTACCGCGGCCGCGACCTCCTCCTGATCGGCGTCCTCAAGGGCGCCGTCTTCTTCATGGCCGACCTGATGCGCCGGATCGAGATCCCCTGCGAGGTCGACTTCATGGCCATCTCGAGCTACGGCGCGGGCGTCGACTCCTCGGGCGTCGTCCGCATCCTCAAGGACCTGGACGTCTCGATCGAGGGACGCAACGTCCTCGTCGTCGAGGACATCATCGACTCGGGCCTCACGCTCTCCTACCTCCTGCGCAACCTGGAGGCGCGCGAGCCCGCCTCGCTCGAGATCTGCGCGCTCCTCACGAAGCCGGCCCGGCGCGAGATCGACATCGAGTGCCGCTACATCGGCTTCGAGATCGCCAACCGCTTCGTGATCGGGTACGGCCTCGACTTCGCCGAGCGCTACCGGAACCTCCCCTTCGTCGGCGTGATCCGCGACGAGCTCGCGGCGCAGGCGGAGGAGAGCACGTGACGAAACACTCATCTGTCGGCTCTCGGGAGCCGAAGAGGGTACTGCTACGCTTCGACCGAGGGTGAGGTCCTCCCAGCTTTGAGCCGCTTTTTCCGCAGCGCACTCTTCCCCCTGATCGTCATCGTCCTGCTCGTCTACCTGGCGTCGCAGACGCTCCTGCCGCAGGACAAGAACGAGAAGAAGATCACCTACAGCCAGCTGATCCAGCAGGTCGAGGGCACGCCGGAGACCTTCCAGCAGATCGTCTTCAGCCCGAAGGGCCGCTCGATCGAGGCCCTCAAGACGAACGGCGACAAGCTCAAGGTCAACTACCCGAGCGACCAGTCGCAGATCGAGTTCCAGAACCTCCTGCAGGATCAGGGCGTCCTCTTCGACTCCAAGGGCACGGGCGAGAACGCCTGGTGGTCGTTCCTCACGTACCTGCTGCCCTTCGTCCTCTTCTTCGGCTTCTGGATCTTCCTCATGAACCAGGTGCAGGGCGGCGGCTCGAAGGTGATGAGCTTCGGGAAGAGCCGCGCGAAGCGCATGGCCCCCGACTCGCCGAAGATCACCTTCAAGGA
>JBOHAK010000108.1:0-5814 GCA_050697795.1 Gaiellaceae bacterium | reverse complement strand
AGGGCATCGCGGTCACGCCGCTCCAGATGGCCGCCGCCTACGGGGCGATCGCGAACGGCGGAATCTGGCTCGAGCCGCACTTGGTCGAGCGGGTGGAGGGCGGCGAGCCGATCGTGCCGAAGCGCCGCCGGGTCGTGTCCCGGCAGACGGCGACGCAGCTCACCCAGATGCTGCGCGGCGTGGTCGAGGAGGGCTCGGGCACACCGGCGAAGGTTCCGGGGTACCGGGTCGCCGGCAAGACGGGCACGGCGGCGAAGCCCGAGCCGACGGGCGGCTACTCGACGTCGCGGTACGTCGCCTCCTTCGTCGGCTTCGTGCCGGCGAGCCGCCCGCGGCTGGTCGTGCTGGTGACGGTGGACGAGCCGCAAGGAGTGATCTGGGGCGGCACCGTCGCCGCTCCGGTCTTCTCGGAGATCGCCCAGTTCGCCCTTCAGTACCTCGAGGTGCCGCCCGACGCGCCCCGCACGGTCGACGGCGAGTAGGCGCCGCCGCTTCATGGCGCCGCGTCAATGGCGCCGCGTCATATCTGACGCGCGCGTGGGGCCGGCCGCGGGCCTCCCTCCGGTTTCACCGTATCGAGGCAATCTGCGCGCGTGTGTGGCGAACCGCGCCAGAATGCACGCGAACGTGAGGAAGATCGAATCAGGGGACGCCGAAACCCCATTCAGCGCATGACCCCATCGCCTACCATCGGCCTCGAGGCCCTCGGACGGGCCGTTCACGCGGTCGACACCCTCAACCCGGCACCCGTCACGGTCACCGACCTCGCGTACGACGCGCGCGCGGTCGTGCCCGGTGCGCTCTTTGCCTGCGTCCGCGGCCTGCGGGCGGACGGCCATGACTTCGCGCCCGATGCCGTCGCGAGGGGCGCTGCCGCGCTCCTCGTCGAGCGCCCGCTCGAGCTGCCCGTGCCGCAGCTCCTCGTCCCCGACGCCCGGGCCGCCATGGGCCTGTCTGCCGACGCCTTCTTCGGGCGCCCGAGCCGCGAGCTCGAGGTGGCCGGCGTGACGGGGACGAATGGCAAGACGACGACGACGTTCCTGCTCTACTCGATCCTCGCGGCCGCGGGGCGACGTCCCGGGCTGCTCGGCACCGTCGAGATGCGCATCGGCGGCGAGCGCCGCTCCGTCGTTCGGACGACGCCCGAGGCGGTCGACCTCCAGCGCACCTTCCGCGAGATGCTCGACGCCGGCGACCGAAGCTGCGCCATGGAGGCCTCCTCGCACGGGTCGGAGCTCAAGCGCCTCGTCGGCACGCGCTTCGGGGCTCTCGTCTTCACGAATCTGAGCCAGGACCACCTCGACCTCCACGGGACGATGGAGGCGTACTTCGACGCGAAGCGGCGCCTCTTCACGGAGCCCGACGTGGACGGCAACCACCCGCCCGCCGCCGTGAACGTCGGCGATCCGTACGGGCGCCGCCTCGCCGAGGAGCTTCGCGGGCTCGGCGGGCGGCTCCTCACCTTCGGGATCTCCGACGAGGCGGACGTGCAGCCCGCTCGCCTCGAGCTGACGCCGGCGTCCACCGTCTTCAGCGCCGCCGGGCTCGAGCTCCGGCCGCGCCTGCGCGGGCGCTTCAACGTGGAGAACGTCCTCGCCGCCGTCGCAGCCGCCCGCCTCCTCGACGTCGAGGACGAGGCGATCGTCCGCGGGGTGGAGCACGTCGCCGGCGTGCCGGGCCGCTTCGAGGCGGTGGATGAGGGCCAGCCGTTCGCCGTGGTCGTCGACTACGCACACACGCCCGAGGCGCTCGAGAACGTGCTCGTGGAGGCGCGCAGGCTGGCCGGGAACCGCGTCCGCTGCGTGTTCGGCTGCGGCGGCGACCGCGACCGCGCCAAGCGGCCGCTCATGGGGGAGGTGGTGAGCCGCCTCGCCGACCGTGCGATCGTCACCTCCGACAACCCGCGCAGCGAGGAGCCGCTCGCCGTGATCGAGGAGATCCTCGCCGGCATGAGCGGCGACTACGACGTCGAGCCCGACCGTGCCGCTGCCATCGCGCATGCGATCGAGGAGGCCGGCGAGGGAGACGTCGTGGTGATCGCCGGCAAGGGCCACGAGCAGGGACAGGAGTTCGCAGACCGGACGATCCCCTTCGACGACCGCGAGGTCGCCCGCGACGCGCTGCGGCGACTCGGCGCGGCGGCATGATCCCGCTCGGTCTCGCCGAGGTCGAGCGGCTCGCGCCGGGACGGCTGGAGCGCGCCCCCGGCGCCGAGCGGGCGACCGGCGTCACCATCGACTCGCGCCGCGTCGAGCCGGGGGACCTCTTCGTTGCCGTCGGGCGAGGCGTGGACTTCGCGGGCGAGGCGCTCGCGGCCGGAGCGGCGGGCGCGCTCGTCCCCGAGGACGCCTTCGGCGCGCTCGGGGCCCTCGGCCGGGCGGTCCGGGAGCGCTCGGGCGCCCGGGTCGTGGCCGTCACCGGATCGACTGCCAAGACGTCCACCAAGGACATCCTCGGGGCGCTCTGCAGCCCGCACGCGCGCACGGTGGTGGCGGAAGGGAGCCAGAACAACGAGATCGGCCTGCCCCTCACCCTCTGCCGGCTCGAGCAGGACACGGAGGTCGCCATCGTCGAGATGGGCATGCGCGGCCTGGGCCAGATCGCCGAGCTCTGCGACATCGCCCTGCCCGACGTCGGCATCGTGACGAGCGTCGGCCCGGTCCACCTCGAGCTTCTCGGGACCGTCGAGCGCGTGGCCCAGGCGAAGGCGGAGCTGATCGACAGCCTCCCGCCCGGAGGGACCGCCGTCGTCCCCGCCGGAGAGACCTACCTCGAGCCCTACCTCAGGCGGGACGACATCCGGATCTTCAGGTTCGGCGACGGCGGCGACGTCCGCCTGGGCTACTTCGCCGCCCGGGGCCAGGGGTCGCGCCTACGGATCGAGGCCTTCGGCAGGCCGCTCACGCTCGAGTTCAGCTTCTCCTCGCGCTACAACGCGACGAACGCGCTCGCCGCACTGGCGGCCTACCACGCCCTCGGGCTGCCGCTCGGCAAGGCGCAGAAGGGAGCACGGCACGTCAAGCTCTCCCGGCTGCGCGGGGAGGAGGTGGAGCTCCCAGGCAGCGGCCTGCTCATCAACGACTGCTACAACGCGAACCCGCTGTCGATGGCCGCCGCGCTGGCGCACCTGGGCGAGCGCTGCGGCGGCTCCCGCCGCGTGGCCGTCCTCGGGGACATGGCCGAGCTCGGGCCCGGCGCCCCGGCCTACCACCGCGAGGTCGGTGCCGCCGCTGCCCGTGCGGGCGTCGACGTGCTCGTCGCCGTCGGCCCGCTCGCCCGGAACTACGTCCAGGGCGCGCGCGGCGTGCCCCTCACCCGCTGGGCGCCGACCGTCGAGCAGGGCCTCGCCGCGCTCCGTTCGGTCCTCCGTCCCGGCGACTGCGTGCTCGTGAAGGGGTCACGAGCGATGGGCCTCGAGGTGATCGGCGAGGCCGTCACCGTCGTCCCCGCCGAGGCTTAGGCTCCCTCCATGGTCGAGGTGCTGCTCGCGGGGGTGCTGGCGATGGTCATCTCCATCCTCTCCGGCCCCAAGTTCATCGACTTCCTGCGCAAGAACGAGTTCGGCCAGCAGATCCGCGAGGAGGGGCCGAAGGGCCACGTCGTGAAGCAGGGGACGCCGGCCATGGGCGGCCTCCTGATCATGATCTCGATGTCCGTCCCCTTCTTGCTCTTCTCCCAGCGGACCGTGCCGGCCGTGACCGCGTTCTTCGTCACGCTGGGCTGCGCCGCGATCGGGTTCGTCGACGACTGGACGAAGGTCTCCCGCCGGCGCTCGCTCGGCCTCGCCGGCCGCTGGAAGCTCGTCTGGCTCGCGCTGATCACGGCGGTCGTCGCGCTCGTCGCCTCGCGCGGCCTCGACGACCCGCTCACGACGGACGTGTACATCCCGCTCCTGGACGTCGACCTGCCGCTCTCCTGGGGCTGGTACGTCCTCCTCTTCGTCATCATCGCGGGGGCCTCGAACGGCGTGAACCTCACGGACGGGATCGACGGGCTCGCCGCGGGGACGACGACGATCGCGATCCTCACCTACACGGCGATGAGCCTCGTCGCGGCGCTCGCGTCGGTCCGCGCCGTCGGCGCCGCCGACCAGGTCGACCTCGACCTCGCCATCCTGGGCGCGAGCCTGATCGGGGCCTCGGTCGGCTTCCTCTGGTACAACGCGTTCCCCGCGCAGGTCTTTATGGGAGACACGGGCTCCATGGGGCTCGGCGGGGCGCTCGCGGCCTTCGCGATCATGACGAAGACCGAGCTGCTCCTGATCCTGATCGGCGGCATCTTCCTCATCGAGGCGCTGTCGGTGATCGTCCAGGTCGTGAGCTTCAAATGGTTCGGCCGGCGCGTCCTGCTCATGGCGCCGCTCCACCACCACTTCGAGATGAAGGCGTGGTCGGAGACGCGCATCACCGTCCGCTTCTGGATCATCACCGCGATCCTGTGTGCCTGCGGCTTCGTCCTGTACTACCGGTACGCGTCTGAGTTCGCTTCCTGAGTCCGCGCTCGTCCTCGGCCTCGCCCGCTCGGGGGAGGCGGCGGCGCTCGCGCTCGCCCGCCGCGGCCTCCGGGTCGTCGGCGTCGACCGGAACGGCGAGCTCGACGCCGGGAGGCTTCGCGCGGCGGGCGTCGAAGTCGTGCTCGGCGCGGAAGACCCCGCGCTCGTCGAGGACGTGGACCTGCTGGTGAAGAGCCCCGGAGTTCCGAGCGAGGCGCCCCTCGTGGCCGCCGCACGCCGCCGGGGGCTCACGGTCTGGAGCGAGGTCGAGCTCGGCTCGCGGCTGCTCTCCAACCCCGTGCTCGGCGTCACCGGGACGAACGGGAAGACGACCACGAGCGAGCTCCTCGGCGCGATCTTCCGCGCGGCGGAGCGGCCCGTCGCCGTGGCCGGGAACGTCGGGCGCCCGCTGACCGGGCTGGACGGCGCTCTCGCCGACGACACGTGGATCGTGTGCGAGCTGTCCAGCTTCCAGCTCGAGGACGTCGTGAGCTTCCGCCCGCGCGTGGCGGTGCTCCTCAACCTGACGCCGGACCACCTGGACCGCCACGGCGACCTGGACGCCTACCGGGCCGCCAAGCTCCGCATCTTCGAGAACCAGGCGGCGGACGACGTCGCCGTCGTCCCGCGCGGCTTCGAGGCGGTGCCGGGCGACGCGCGCCGCGTCGAGTTCGCCGCGGACGACCCGCTGCCCGCGGAGCCGCGGATGCCCGGGGCGCACAACCGGGAGAACGCCGCGGCCGCGGTTGCCGCCGCCCGCGCGGCCGGCATCCCGGAGCACGCGATCGCGGAGGGCCTGCGCGTCTTCGCGGGCGTCCCGCACCGGCTCGAGCTCGTCCGCGAGGTGGACGGGGTTCGCTGGATCAACGACTCGAAGGCGACGAACCCCGAGGCGGCCGAAAAGGCACTCGGCGCCTACCCGCCCGGGCTGCGGGTCATCCTCGGCGGCAGCCGCAAGCACACGCCGTTCGGCGGGCTCGCCCGCGGCGCCGCGCAGGCGGGAGTGGCCTGCGCCTACCTGATCGGCGAGTCGGCCGACGAGATCGCCGAGGCCCTGGCGGCGGAAGGCGTCCGCTTCCGCCACTCGCGCGACCTCGAGAGCGCGGTGCGCGACGCGCGCGAGGACGCGGAGCCGGGCGACGTCGTCCTCCTCTCGCCGGCCTGCGCGAGCTACGATCAGTTCCGGGACTTCGAGGAGCGCGGCGAGCGGTTCCGCGAGCTCGTGGAGGCGCTGTGAGGCGTCGGTCGAGCCTCGACTACCACCTGCTCGTCCTCGTCACGCTCGGGCTCGTCGCGTTCGGGCTCGTGATGGTCTACAGCGC
>JBOHAK010000107.1:0-2524 GCA_050697795.1 Gaiellaceae bacterium | reverse complement strand
CGGTCATCGAGCCGGCGTCGCCGACCGAGATGATCGTCCCGCCCTTCTGGTCGATGCCGCTGCGGGCGCCGACCCGGCCCTTGACGACCACGTCGCCGCCGCGGAGCGCGGCGCCCGTGAGCGAGCCGGCGTTCCCCTCGACGACGACCACGCCCGACATCATGTTCTCGCAGGCCGACCAGCCCACCCGGCCCTTCACGTGGATCTCCGGGCCGTCGCCGAGACCGCAGCCGAAGTAGCCGAGGCTGCCCTCGAAGGTGATGCGGCAGCGGGTGAGGATCGCCACGCCGAGCGAATGCTTCGAGCCGGGATTGCGGACGGTGACGTCCGTGATCCTCTCCTCGTAGACGAGCCGGCGGAGCTCGAGGTTGATCAGCCGCGTGCTCAGGTCCTTCGCGTCGAAGACGGCCTTGCCGTCCTCGACCTCCGCGATGCCCGGCGCCTCGGCGTGCGGCTCCGCGAGCCCGCGCGCGTCGTACGTGATCCTCGACTCGCCTACCGTTGCCACACCATCACCTCGCCCTCGTAGGGGTCGTACGTGTCGATCTCGTGGTCGAAGATCGCGCGGATGGCGATCTCCTCGGACGCGAGCGCGACGACGCCCTCCGACTCGTAGAGGACGAGCGGCTTCGCCGCCATCTCGTCCTTGCAGACACCGAGCGCCTCGGCGGTGACGGCGATGTAGGTGAAGACGCCGTCGAGCTCCTCGAGCGACTCGTTCATCGCGTCCTCGAGGCTCGCGCCCTCGCCCATCTTCTCGGCGAGGTAGACGGCGATGATCTCGGAGTCGCACTCGGACTGGAAGCGATGGCCGCTGCGCTCGAGCCGACGCTTCCACTGGAAGTAGTTCGTGAGCTGGCCGTTGTGGACGACGGCGACGTCGGTGAACGGGTAGGCCCAGTACGGGTGGGCGCCCGAGATGTCGACGTCCGACTCGGTCGCCATGCGGACGTGGCCGATCGCGTGCGTCCCGGCGAAGCCCTTGAGGCCGTACTGGTCGGCGACCTCCTCCGCGTCGCCGAGATCCTTGACGATCTCGAGGGAACGCCCGAGCGAGAGGACCTCGCAGTCGGGGATGTCCTCGATCCGGTCGGCGAGCTCCTTGAGGTTGCCGTTCGGAAGCTGGAAGGCGACGCGGTACGCGTACTCGGTCTCCTCGTCCACCTCGTGGATGCGCGCGTCCATCGCCTTCAGCCGCTGGACGACCTGGCCCTGGTGACGGTCGAGGCGGTCCGAGAACTCGAAGTCGCGCGGCGTGTTCGCGTCGGCGAGCTTGTAGCGCATGACCATGTGCTCGTCCTGCGGCCGGTAGAGCGCGTACCCGGTCGAGTCGGGCCCGCGGTGCTTCATCGACTGGAGCATCCGGGTCATGTCGAGCCCGACGTCGTGGGTGCCGTCGCGGTAGATGATCCCTGCAATTCCGCACATTCTCGGCCTCTTCCCTAGGGCAGCACGTCGAGGTACTCGCTCACATCCCAATCGCTGACCTGGGCGCAGTGGCGCTCCCACTCGTCGCGCTTGTAGTGCATGAACACACGGTACATATCGCCGGGAAGGGCGGACCTGATCACGTCGTCGCCCTCGAGCGCGTCGAGTGCCGCCCCGAACGTCATCGGGAGGCGCTTGACCTCCTTGCCGGCCTCCATCGCCTCGTAGATGTTCCGCTCCTCGGGCTCGCCCGGGTCGAGCTCGCGGCCGATGCCGTCGCGCATGGCGGCGATGAGCGCCGCGAGCGAGAGGTAGGGGTTCACGGCCGAGTCGACCGACCGGTATTCGAAGCGGCCGGGTGCGGAGACGCGGAGGGCGGTCGTCCGGTTCTGGTAGCCCCAGTCGGCGAAGACGGGCGCCCAGAAGCCGGTGTCCCAGAGGCGGCGGTACGAGTTCACCGTCGAGCAGGTGAGAGCGGTGAGTGCCGGCTGGTGCGCCATGATCCCGCCGATCGCGTGCAGCCCGACCTTGCTCGGCTTCTGCAGGTCGTCGGTGTCGGGAAGGAAGGCGTTCTCGTTGCTTCGCCAGAGCGAGATGTTGTGGTGGCAGCCGTTGGCGGAGACGCCCATGAACGGCTTCGGCATGAAGCACGGGAAGGCGTCGAGCTCGCGCCCGACCTGCTTGCAGACCTGGCGGAAGGTGGAGAGGTTGTCCGCCGTCTGCTCGGCCCGGTCGAAGCCGAAGTTCAGCTCGATCTGGCCCGGCGCGTCCTCGTGGTCGCCCTGGATCATGTCGAGCCCCATGGCCTGGCCGTACTCGATCACCTTGTGGATGATCGGCTGGAGCTCGGAGAACTGGTCGATGTGGTAGCAGTACGGCTTCGTCTTGCCCTCGACCGACGGCTGGCCGTCGCCGTCGAGCTTCAGCCACATCATCTCCGGCTCGGTTCCGGCGCGGAGGTGGAGGCCCGTGTCGGATTCGAAGTCCGCCTGGATCCGCTTGAGGTTGGCGCGGCAGTCCGAGGTCAGGTACGCGCCGGGATCCTCGCGCTCCTCGCGGTTGCGGAAGCACGTCACCCAGACGCGGGCGACCCGCG
>JBOHAK010000106.1:0-3079 GCA_050697795.1 Gaiellaceae bacterium | reverse complement strand
ACCGCGCTCGCGCTCCTTCTTGCCGCGCCGCATCTCGGTGCATCCGGGCGGTGAGGCGAGGGAGTCGAAGGACATCATGGTTCTGTCCGGCTCCCTCCATTCGGTCCAGCTGGAACGTCGCACCCGTCCGGTGGTGAGAGACCGAATGGAGCTGGACAGCTCCCGGGGAGCGGTCCAGCTCTCCTCAGCAGCTACACAAGTCAGTTCGATCAGACTTACGGCGTCAGCCCCGGAGACACCTCCGTTTTGGCACGTTTGCAGGACTCCACAGGGGTCATCTCGTCGGTCGATGTACCGCCGAAGGCGAGGGTGAGACCAGCTACAAGTGGCAGTGGATGCCGCCGATACCATCGTCCTTCAGGATGGACGGGGAAGCTCGATCGGTGAAGTCGTGCTCCCCGGAGAGTCAGTCGCTGTGGTCGGCGAGCCGGGGCTGGAACGCTGGATCATTCGCATGGGCACTCAGGCGGAGGACTTCACTGCAGACGTATCGGTTGGATTCTTCAAGCAGCCTGGCAGCGAAGACTGCGTCTCTCGGGCGTGGGGGCCACCACGGCTGCACGGCTCTAGGTTCTAGGTAGCTCCCAGGCTTCCCGTTGGCAGCGATCCTGGGCGCGTTCCTCGAGGCGGGGCGCAGTCCGCGATCGTTTTGGCCGAAGGGGCCGGATGGAGGAGAGCGGACGGCGACGTTGCCACGACGACGAGCGATGAGCCGTGGGCCCGATACCAGCTTCTCGCAGGCGCCCGACGCCACCCCTCTTCCACCCCGCGGGGATGGATCCCGTCGTGGTCGCCGAGCTGAGCCAACCGCTGCCCACAGGGAATCGGCTCGCGGAAACCAACTCCGCAGGCCGTGCTCGAGCGGGTTCGCTAACAGCGGGCCCCGCGCTCGGTCCTGATGGATACGGTGCGCCAAGTGCGCGCCAGCGCGCGCCCCGCTTGGGCGGTCTCCAGCGGTCTTGAGCGGACGGCCGGACACCTTTCGAGAGTTCCAGGCAAGGCACATGACAAACGGAGCCCACCCGGATCCCGCATGAAAAGGGAGCATGGCCCCGGGAGGAGTCGAACCTCCGCACGCGGATTCGAAGTCCGCCGCTCTGTCCGCTGAGCTACGGGGCCCGCGAGCGAGTGTAGCCGCGCTTGCGGTCAGGCTTTCGCGGGCGCCTGGAGGTCGACCTCGGCCCGCTGGCCCTGCCGCAGCTCACGGCTGCGCTCGGCCTCGGCGTTGATCTCTGCGCCGAACAGGAGCGCGAGGGCCGAGAGCCAGAGCCAGGTGAGCATGATGATGACGGCGGCGAGCGAGCCCCATGCCTTGTTGTACGACGCGAAGAGGCTCACGTAGACGGCGAACAGGCCGGACGCGACGATCCAGATCGCCGCCGCCACGGCCGAGCCGGGCGTGAGGAACCGCCAGCGCGGATGGGCCACGTTGGGCCCGAGGTAGAGGACTCCCGCGAAGGCGAGGAGAAGGCCGACCACGAGGATCGGCCACTGGAGCGTCCACCAGATCCACCCGAAGACGCTCTCGAGGTTCAAGAGGCCTCCGAGCCAGTCCGAGACGACGGGGCCGAGGACGAGCAGGCCGAACGAAAGCCCGAAAGCGAGCAGCAGGCAGACGAGCATCCCGAGGGCCGTGATCCGCTGCCTGAGGAAGCCGCGCGTCTCCTTGCGGTCGTAGACGTGGTTCAGGCCCCGCATGAGCGCGTTCATGGCGCCCGTCGCCGTCCAGAGCCCGAGGAGGAAGCCGAGCACGATCAAGACGAGGCCGCCGCTCTGGTTCTCGATCGCGCGCGTGAGGCTCTCCCGGAGGAGGTCGATCGCCTCGGCGGGGACGACGGCGCCGAGCTCGTCCAGCAGCTTCTCGATTGTGTCCGGCCCGGCGAGGACGCTGAACGCGCCCAGGCCGACGAGCAGCGCCGCCGGGATGGCGAGGAAGGCGTAGTAGGCCAGCGCGGCTGCGGTGTCCGTGACGTTGTCGTCCTTCGTCTCCTTCGCCGCCCGCGCGAGCACCGCCTTCCAGTCGCGGCGCGAGAGGTCGCGGATGCCGGGGTCGCGGAGCCGCGGCTCGCTCCGCTCGGGCTGCGGTGACGTGGCCGCCTCGGGCAGCGGCTGCAGCTGCGTGTGGCCGTTGCCGGAGCGCTCGCCTCGCCCGCGCAGGAATCGCATCGGAGATTCCTGTACCCGGGGGCTATCGTTCCCAACACGCGGGCGTGGCGGAACTGGAAGACGCGACGGGTTTAGGACCCGTTGGGCGAAAGCCCTTGGAGGTTCGAGTCCTCTCGCCCGCACTGAGCGGTCTTCGGTCCGGTGGAACCGCCGCCGTCAGGCGCTGGATCCATCCAGGAGCTGCAACAGCTCGTGAGCCGCCAGCTCGATCTCCTTGTGCCGCCACTCGGCGGCACGGTAGTGGCAGGCGATCAGGCCCGTGCGGTGCAGGCGGCGGAAGTCTCCGTAGACGAATGCGTAGCGCGCCTTGGTCTCCTCCGACGCGCCCTCGGTGAGGCCGAGATGCCATTCCGCGTAGTCGTCCCAGGCGTGTGAGGCGAGGAACGCATTTTCGTCCTCGGCTTTGGGCTGGACCTCGCCCCAGTCGCTGTCGAGGACGTACTGGCGCCCACGGATGAGGCGCCGTGCCCGGGCGACTGCTCGTTCGTTCACCGCGTAGGAGGCGATGCGCGGATTCTTACGGAGCGGAGCCCGGGCGCGTCAGGCCGCTCTCGTACGCGTAGATCACCGCCTGGACGCGGTCGCGTAGGCGCAGCTTGCCGAGGAGGTGCTTGACGTGCGTCTTGACGGTCGTCTCCTCGACCACGAGCGCCTCGGCGATCTCCGCGTTCGAGAGGCCGCGCGCCACGAGCTCGAGGACGTCGCGCTCGCGCGGGGTGAGCCGCTCGAGGCCCTGCGCCGCGTCCGCGGCGGGGGTGGGCTGGCGGGCGGCGCGGTCGATGACCGTGCGGGTCACCGACGGTGAGAGGAGGGCGTCGCCGGCGACGACGGTGTGGATCGCGTCGATCAGGTCCTCGGGGCTCGTCCGCTTGAGGAGGAATCCGGAGGCCCCCGCGCTGAGCGCCCCGAAGAC
>JBOHAK010000105.1:0-1620 GCA_050697795.1 Gaiellaceae bacterium | reverse complement strand
AGTCGTGCGAGATTCCCTTCGTCGTCGTGCACGACCGGGACGCGGAGCCCGGCGAGGATCCGATCCCCGCCGAGGTCGCCTTGAACGCGCTGATCGCCGAGGTCGTCGGGCGGGAGCGGACGATCGTCCTCGAGCCGGACTTCGAGGGCGTCGCCGGGCTCCGCGGGCACTCGAACAAGCCGGAGCGCGCCTGGAACCACTTCTCCACCCCGGGCGTCGAGGTGCCGGAGCCGCTCTCGCGCGCGGTCGGGCTCGCCCTGGGGGCCACGGGTCGCTAGCCGCCCACGTACGCATCCCACCAGCCGGCGGCGGGCTCTGTCTGCTCGACGACATCGACCCACATCCCCGCTGGGTCGACCACGCCGAAGCGGCGCTGTCCCCAGGGCTCATCGGTCAACGCCAGGTCGAATTCCAGCCCGTCCGCGGCCAGCCGCTCGTATTCGGCGCGGGCATCCGCGACCTGGAACGTGATGAACGCCCCGTCGCCTGCGAACGGCTCCGGTGAGGGCGGGGAGGAGGGATGGTCGCTGTGCATAAACGCCAAGGCGACGGGCCTGTCGCCTTCGTTTCGGAGCCAGACGAACCAGTCGGCCTCGAAGGCGACCTCGAAGCCGAACCAGCGGCAGTAGAAGTCGCGGCACTCGCGCAGGCGGTCGGTCACGATGACCGGATACGCGTCGAGGACCTGCACGGCAGTCAGTCAAGTACTCCGTGTATCGCGTGTGAAGATGACGAGCAGACTGAGTGACTCGTAGCCCGTGAAGCGGTGCTCCGCCCCGGCGGCGACGAACATCGCCTGGCCCTCCTCCATCTCCACCTCTTGCCCTTCGACCTCCAGCGTCCCGCGGCCCTCCAGCACGACGTAGACCTCGTCGTCTGAGTGCGGCTGCTGGCGGTCGGGCTCGGGGGCGACGAGGACGTAGACGCCGACCTCGAGCCCGGGTGAGGAGTGGACGACCTCGTAGCCGCCGCCGTCGGCCTGCAGCCGCCGGTTGGTCGCCTCGACGTCGAAGAGGTGCTCGTGCGGCGCGGCCATCACACGGCCGCCGCCCGCAGGCCGGGGATGATCTCCTCGCCGTAGGTGCGCAGGATCTCCTCCTGGCCGTGCGTCATGAGGTAGATGTTGAAGTGGTCGACGCCGACGGACTCCAGCTCGCGGAGCTTCTCACGCACCGCGTCGACGCTTCCGATCACGCTGAAGCGGTCGCAGATCTCGTCGGTCACGAACTCCCCGTGGGCGGCACCCTCGCGGCTGTGGTCCTTGTAGTCGTAGAACTTCCGCGCCTTCACGTAGTCGGTGAGCTCCTTGGGGATCTCGGAGTCCTCGCCGTAGCGCTCGATCAGGTCCATGACGTGGTTCGAGACCATGGCCGGGAACCAGCGCACCGCGTCGCGCGCCTCCTGCTGGTCGTCGGTCACGATGCTCGGCGCGCAGACGAGGCACTCGAGCTCGTCCGGGTCGCGGCCCGCCTCGGCCGCGGCCGCCCTCGCCTGCTCCATGATCCACTGGACGATCACGGGGTCGGCGAGCTGGATGATGACGCCGTCCGCGATCCGCCCCGCGACCCCGAGCGCCCTCGGCCCGTAGGCGGCGATGTAGAGCGGGATCCTCTCCCTGTC
>JBOHAK010000104.1:0-2014 GCA_050697795.1 Gaiellaceae bacterium | reverse complement strand
GCCCGACCGTCCGGTGCCGCTAGCTCTTCCTGGCGGTCGTCTTGCCGCCCTTGCGGCCGGCAGCGTTCTTCTGCGCGGTCGTGCCGCCCTGGGACGAGCTGCCGCCGGAGCCCGACTTCTTGCCGCCCCGGCTCGACGCGCCGGGCGAGTTTGCGATCCGCGCGGCGCGCTCCTTCAACATGCCCTTGTCCTTGATGGCCTCGTACTGCTTCTCGTTCTTGACGTTCGACTTCTTGTTGGGCACCTCGGCCTCCTGGGTCGCTGAAGGTCCCAGGTTCCCCGCGAGCGGAGGCGGAACCCAGCTCAGGCGTACGAGATCAGCTCGAGCAGCGTCCCGTCCGGGTCGCGGAAGTAGACGCTCGTCCCCCGGCCGCGAGCCCCCGGGCGCTCGACGGGGCCCGACTCGATCGCGATGCCGTGCCCGCGCAGGTGCTCGACGGCGGTCTCGGCGGGGCCGTCCCACTCCAGGCAGAGGTCGCTGTTTCCCGGCCTGACCGGGTCGCGGGCGACGAGGTCGCCGGCGTCGGTGCCCGGCCCGTGGACGTTCAGGCGCTGGTCGCCGAAGGCGTACGCGAACCGGCCAGGGCCGAGCGGGACAACCTCGGCGCCCAGGACGTCCCGGTAGAAGGCGTTCGAGCGCTCCCAGTCCGAGACGGCGATGACGACGTGGTCGAGGCGGAGCCGCATGCCCGCAGGGGTCAGCGCTCGCCGTCCCAGTAGTCGACGCCGCTCGCGCGTCTGACCATGATCTGGTCGCGGTCGTCCTCCGGCCAGAGGCCGACCTTGTCGCTGTCCGGGTAGACCGCCACGCCGGGCCGGTGCTTGGTGGAGAGAAAGAGCACGCGGGCCGGGGCGTCCCTTCTGTTCGTCAGCTTGTGCGCGCCCTCGGGCCCGATCGGGAAGAGGACGACGTCGCCCGGCTCGAGCTCGTCCTCGCCTCCGGGGTGGCGCAGGGTCGGGCGGCCGGCCACCACGATCAGCCACTCCTCGTTGCCGTACTCGTAGTGGTAGGGATAGCTGCTCTCGCCGGGCGGGAGCTCGCAGACGGACACGCCGACCGCGGAGGCGCCGAGGCCCGGCCCGAGCTCGGCGAAGCCGGCGCCGTAGCCGGCGGGTCGCCCGGCCGGGTAGTCCACGTCGGCGGCGAGGGCATTCACGCGGCGCACGGCGCGATTATCCCCCGGCCGGGAGGGCGGGCGTCGTCCGACCGCTCACCCGGCGACGCTCGCGAGCCCGTGCGGCGCGACGACTCGCTCGCGCTCTGCGCCGACGGAGATGAGGCTCACCTCGACGCGTAGCCGCTCCTCGACGAAGCGGACGTAGCCGCGGGCGGCGTCCGGCAGGTCGGCGAGCGACTCGGCGTCGTCCAGCGTCGCCCGCCAGCCCGGGAGCGACTCGTAGACGGGCTCGGCGTGGTGGAAGTCGCTCTGGTGGGCCGGGAAGTCGGCCGTCTCGGTGCCGTCGGGGAGGCGGTAGCGGGTGCAGACCGGGATCTCCGCGAAGGAGGAGAGGACATCGAGCTTCGTCAGCACCAGGCTCGTCATGCCGTTCAGGCGCACGGCGAAACGGAGCGCGACGAGATCGAGCCAGCCGCAGCGGCGTTCGCGGCCGGTCGTCGTCCCGTACTCGGCGCCGAGGTCGCGCACGCGCTCCTCCTCCGGCCCGTGGATCTCCGTGGGGAATGGCCCCTCGCCGACGCGCGTCACGTAAGCCTTGGCCACGCCGAGCACGCGGTCGATGCGGGTCGGCCCGATGCCGATGCCGGTGGCCGCCGCCCCGGCCACCGGATTAGACGAAGTGACGAACGGATACGTGCCGTGGTCGAGGTCGAGGAGCGTGCCCTGCGCGCCCTCGCAGAGGACGGACTCGCCGCCGCGCAGCGCGCGATCGACGAGCAGCGACGTGTCGGCGACGTACGGTCGCAACCGTTGGGCATAGCGCTCGTACCTTTCGGCGACGTCCTCGAGGCCGAGCGGCTCGGCGCCGTAGACCCGCTGCAGCCACACATTCCTCT
>JBOHAK010000103.1:0-2705 GCA_050697795.1 Gaiellaceae bacterium | reverse complement strand
GTCGTGGGGACGCCGAACCGGCTCGAGTACGACCAGGGCTTCTTCGTGAAGAACGGCGACGGCTCGGCCGACGTGAAGCCGATCGCGCACCTCTACAAGACGCAGGTCTACCAGCTCGCCGAGGAGGTGGGCGTCCCGGCGGTGATCCGCGAGCGCCCGCCGACGACGGACACCTATGCGCTCGAGCAGAGCCAGGAGGAGTTCTACTTCTCGGTCCCGTTCGACAAGCTCGACCTCTGCCTCTACGCGCGGAACCAGGGGCTCCCCGCCGAGGCCGCGGCCGCGGCGACGGGCCTCGAGGCCGAGATCGTGGAGCGCGTCTACGAGGACATCGAGCGCAAGCGGCGCGCCGCCGAGTACCTCCACGCACCGCCGCTCGTAGTCGCGCCGCTCGCGCGCGCCGAATAGACGCCTAGACCAAAGGGGGGCTCGAGAGCGGCCGGGTTTCCACGCCTGTGGGAACCGTGTGGTGAAACCTTGGTGAACATGCTTGTCCCCGACCTATGCACACGACCAAAGATGAGTTATGGTCAAACCCTTCGTGTAGTCCGATCGAAAGGCGGCCCTTTCGATGACTCTCTCTGAGCATCGCACTGCAGTTCTGCTGGATCAGCACCCTCTTTGGCTGGAGGCGGTGGAGCAGGTGCTCCATCGCATCGGCATCGAGGTCACGGGGAAGGCGACCTCGCCCGGCCACGCCGTGGCCCTGATCGAGGAGCATCGACCCAGCCTGTTCGTCACCGGCATCGAGATGGAAGGCGAGGCCATGGACGGGATCGAGTGCCTCGCGCTCGCGCGCGAGCGTGCGCCCGAGCTCAAGGTGATCGTCCTCTCGGCGCTCGCCGACTCGCAGCACGTCGACGCGGCGCTCGCCGCCGGTGCCGACGCCTACGTCGTGAAGACCGCCCACGCCGATGATCTCGCCTCGGCGATCAGGCAGGCCTTCGACCACTCGATCTACCTCGCCCGGGCCCACACGGGCCGGCGCGAGCGGACGCGGGAGACGGTCGAGGAGGCCTGGGGCCTCACGCGCCGCGAGCTCGAGATCCTGACGCTCGTGGCGGAGGGGCACTCGAACGCCCAGCTCGCGCGCATGCTCTGGGTGACGGAGCAGACCGTCAAGTTCCACCTGTCGAACATCTACCGGAAGCTCAGCGTCTCCAACCGCACGGAGGCGAGCCGGTGGGCGCAGGTGCACGGGCTGCTGCCGCTCCAGACGGCGGCGCAGGGCACCGCGGCCTAACTCCTCTCGAAACTGAGCGCGGCCACCCCCCGACCAATCGGGGGCGGCCGCGCGCGTCCCTGGGCGAGACGCCTCGCAACCTTTGCCGGTCCGCGTGGCGACGGCATCCCCCGGAAGGGGGAAGCAGCGGGCCCTCCCGCTTGGTCTCCGGGAGTTCCCGCTGGTCCCCCAGGCACGAGGCCGCGCAGAGGGAAGGCTCACGACGCGACCGCACGCCTCACGAGCGGCGGCTGCGGCCAGCCGCCACTTGCTCCGCGAGCGTACTCGACGTGCCGGAACGAGGCTACTGGCCGTTCGGCGAGACTAAGAACCCGATCCAGAATGAAGCACTGAGCCGCCGGGCCGCGCTGGACGGCGCGATGCTACGTCCTCAGTCGCGCCCGTATTCACGAATACGAGCACTCCCTGCGTCCTTGCCTCGCACGCGCCCAGCACACCCCGGCGACGAGGCTTCATCCTGAACCGGGTTCTGACTAGAAAACGGGAGTTTCGCGCCAGATTCCCCACACCTCGCGCAGCGCGTCGCACATCTCGCCCATCGTGACGTAGGCCTTGGAGGCGTCGATGATGGCGGGCATGAGGTTGACGTCCTCCCGCGCGGCATCCCGTCTGAGCCGCGCGAGCGCCTGCTCCGCCGCGGCGGCGTCGCGGCGTTCGCGGAGCGCGTGGACGCGCTCCACCTGCTTGTCCTCGAGCGACTGGTCGATCTTGAGGATCTCGAGCGGCTGCTCGTCGGGCTCCTGGAAGCGGTTGACGCCGACGATCACGCGCTGCCCGGCCTCGACCTCGCTCTGGAAGCGGAAGGACGCCTCCGCGATCTCCCGCTGGAAGAAGTTCTCCTTGATGGCCGGAATGACGCCGCCGAGGCGGCGGATGCGGTCGAAGTAGTCGAGCGCCTCGGCCTCGAGCCGGTTGGTGAGGTCCTCGACGAAGTACGAGCCGCCGAGCGGGTCGATCGTCGAGGCGATGCCCGTCTCGTGGGCGAGCACCTGCTGGGTGCGAAGCGCGATCTTGACCGCGTGCTCCGTCGGCAGGGCGAGCGCCTCGTCGAAGGAGTTCGTGTGCAGCGACTGGCAGCCGCCGAGCACGGCGGCCAGCGCCTCCACGGCCGTACGCACGATGTTCACCTCCGGCTGCTGCGCCGTCAGCGAGACGCCGGCGGTCTGCGTGTGGAAGCGCATGCGCTGCGACCGGTCGCCGGCGCCGTAGCGCTCGCGCAGCTCGCGCGCCCAGATCCGCCGGGCGGCGCGGCACTTGGCGATCTCCTCGAAGAAGTCGATGTGCGCGTTGAAGAAGAAGGAGAGCCGCGGTGCGAAGTCGTCGACGTCGAGCCCGCGCTCGAGCGCCCACTCGACGTAGGTGAAGCCGTTCTTGAGGGTGAACGCGAGCTCCTGTGCCGCGGTGGAGCCGGCCTCGCGGATGTGGTAGCCGGAGATCGAGATCGGATGCCAGAGCGGCATCT
>JBOHAK010000102.1:0-3505 GCA_050697795.1 Gaiellaceae bacterium | reverse complement strand
TCGAGAACGTGGAGCTGCGGCCCGGGTTCCACGAGCTCGTCGAGCTCGCGCGGGAGCGCGGCTGGCGGCTCGTGATCGTCTCGAGCGGCTTCCACGAGCTGATCGAGCCGATCCTCGAGCGCGAGGGTCTGGACGTGGAGCTGCACGCCAACCGCGTCGACCCACGGCCCGACGGCTGGGTTGTCGACTGGCGCTACGCCGAGACCTGCGAGACGTGCGGCGAGTCGTGCAAGCGCTCCGTCGCCCGGGCGTTCGCCGACGGAGGCGAGATCGTCTACATCGGGGACGGCTACTCCGACCGCTGCGCGGCCGAGGCCTCCGACGGAGTCTTCGCCACGCGCGGGCTCGCACGCTACCTCGAGGAGCGCGGCGTGCCCTTCGAGCCCTTCGACGACTTCCACCAGGTTGCCGCCAAGCTCCGCGACGGCGGGTTCGCCCGGCGCCTCTCGCGCGCATAGTCGTCGAGCTCCCCCAGCCCTTCGACTTCGCGCTCTCGACGGAGCGCTACCGCGCGTTCGGCGCCGATCTCGCGAACCTCTGGCTCGACGGCGCCGTGCACCGGGTGCTCGCGGGCACGGAGGTACGGATCGAGCCGGCGGACGGCGGCGTGCAGGTGACGCCCGGCGATCCAGCCCTCGTTGAGCACGTGCGCCGCTACCTCGGCGTTCCGTTCGACCTCGACGGCTTCGCCGCATTCGCGGCGACCGAGCCGGTGCTCGCACGGCTCGCCGAGTCGCTCCGCGGCTTCCGCCCGCCGCTCGTCCCGGATCCCTTCGAGGGCCTCGTCACGTCGATCACCGCCCAGCAGATCTCCCTGCAGGCGGCCTTCTCGATCCGCAACCGCTTCATCGCCGCGTTCGGCGTCGCCCACGACGAGGCGCGCGCCTTCCCGACCCGGGAGCGGCTCGCGGACGCGCGGCCCGAGGAGCTCGTCGCGCTCGGGTTCTCCCGCCGCAAGGCGGAGTACGTCGTGGGCCTCGCCCGCGCCGAGCTCGACCTCGACGCCCTCGCGGTGCTGCCCGACGACGAGGTCAAGGCGGCGCTCGTCGCGCTACCGGGGATCGGCGAGTGGACGGCGGAGTGGTTCCTGGCGCGCCACCTGGCTCGGCCCGACGCCTGGCCCGCGGGCGATCTCGGCCTCCGCAAGGCGGTCCTCCACTTCTACGGCGAGGAGGACACGCGCGCCGCGGGTGCCCGCTTCCCCGGCCATGCCAACCTGGCCGCGCACTACCTGCTGCTCGGGCTGCGGGCTCCGGGGTGAGTCGGTTCGCCGTCGCTGGACTCGGCGGCGCACGCACGCCCGGAGCCGACGGCACGTCTCCGGCCCTGCGCGCGTCAGGCTAGACGCGATCTCGGCGTTCGGCAAGCGCCCGCCTCTAAGGTTCCCGGCGATGGCGTACGAGGCGCACGTCGAAGGCGCTCCCAGCGAGGACGTCCTGGTCCGCTTGATCGAGGAGGCGAAGGAGGCCGGGGCCGACCGGATCGAGATCGAGACGACCCACGAGGACGGCGACGCCTGGATCCGCGCCGGGTTCACGGAGACGGCGCGGGTGCTCGAGGCACCCGTGGAGGCGCTCGAGGAGCACCTGGGCCCGCGCCGGGAGCCGTCCTTCGGCTCGCTCCACGTCCAGAGCGACGACGTCGACGCCGTCGTCCGGGCGGTGCGCCAGTTCGTGCCGCGACTGCCCGGCGGCTCGCAGGGGAGCGCCGTCCTGCCGCCGCGCGACGGGTGGACGTCCGCCTACGACGAGCTCTGCGACCGCGAGCCGGAGATGCTCCGCCGCCTGGCGAGGGAGATCTCCGACCGCATGGGAGCGTTCGTCGTCACGATAGGCGTCGAGGAGGGCCGCGTCGTCCGCTACATCGCGCTCGAGCGCGGCCGCGTCGTGGACGAGTATCTCTCCGTCCCCGAGTACTACGGGCCCCTCCCGCCCGGCGAGGTGATCGGGCTCGGGGCCAACCCGCGCCTGATGGCGCGGATGACCGGGGCGGACGGCGACGCCGTGCGTGCGACGGCGCGGACCGGGAGGGCGCCCGAGGAGCTCTCGCCTCCCGCCGAGCTCCTGACCGAGCTGAGCCGTCTCTTCGGGATCCCGCAGGCCGCCCACGGCTACACCGAGGCCGCCGGGGTGCCCGACGCGATCGCAATCCCACGCGCCTAGAAGCCGGCGGCGTAGCCGTCCTTGCGACCGTCCGAGCCGCCGACGAGGACGTCGCCCTCGACGAGGATCGCCTGGCCGCCGCCGAAGCGCGACCGGTCGCGGCTCGCGACGGGTCGCAGGCCGAGCGCCTCGAGCTCGCCGGCGCGCTCCCAGAGGCCCTCCTCGAGCAGCACGTCGTCGCCCTCGACGCGGAAGCGCGGCCGGTCGAGCGCGGCCTGCGGATCGAGCCCGCCGTCCACGAGCGCGGAGACGAGCTGGACGTGGGCCTGGGCCTGGAGGAACCCGCCCATGACCCCGAAGACGCCGTGCCGCCCGCCGTCCAGGGTGAGCAGCCCCGGAATGATCGTGTGGTACGGGCGGCGCCCCGGCTCGACCCGACCCCCGACCGCGAAGCCCGCGCCGCGGTTCTGCAGGACGACGCCGGTGCCCGGCGCGACGACGCCGGAGCCGAAACCCCAGTAGAGGCTCTGGATGAAGGAGATCGCTCGGCGGCGGTCGGCGGTGCACAGGTAGACCGTCCCGCCGCCCGGCTCGGCGACAGCGTGCGCCGTCTGCGAGCGGCGCCGGGCGAGAGCGCCCGGCTCGAGCAGCTCGCCCACGTCGGCCCCGTCGCGGACGTGGACGAGCGCGTCCTCGAGCGCGAGGCGGACGCACTCGACCTGCGCTGCGAGCGTCGGCTCGCCGAGGGCGAGAAGCCCGAGTCCCTCGAGCGCGGCGACGCCCTGCGTCGGCGGCCCCAGCTCGTGGACCGTGAGACCCCGGTAGGCGACGGCGAGCGGCTCGACCCAGCGCGGCGCGTAGGCGGCGAGGTCCTCCTCGTCGAGCCACGTCGAGGAGGCGACGGCGCGCGCGATCTCGCCGCGGTAGAGCGCGTCGGGGCCCTTCTCCGCGATACGCCGCAGCGTGGCGCCGAGCTCCGGGAGGCGCACGCGCCCGCCGACCGCCGGCCGGGGGCCGAGCTCACGCGGGGCCTCCGCCCCCGCCCACTCCCCGGCGGTGACGGTGCCGACCGCGAAGCCCTCCTCCGCCGCCGCAATCGCATCCGACAGGAGCGTGTCGAGGCCGAGGGAGCCCTGGTGCTCGACGAGCGCGGCCCAGCCGGCCACGGCGCCCGGCACGGTCACGGAGGTGGGCCCTCGCTCCGCGACCGGGGCCTCGGGATCGGCGCTACGGGGAGCCGGACCGGCCGCGTCGAGGCCGAGCACGGCGTCGCCGGTCCAGAGGAGCGCGAACGCGTCGCCCCCGATTCCCGTCGACATCGGCTCGGTCACGCACAGGACGGCCGCCGCGGCCACGGCCGCGTCGACCGCGTTCCCGCCGCGCTCGAGCGCGCGCAGGCCGGC
>JBOHAK010000101.1:0-10722 GCA_050697795.1 Gaiellaceae bacterium | reverse complement strand
GAGCCGCTGTCGCGTTGCCGGCCCATGCCGTCGAGCACCTGCACGCGCTTCCGGCTCGCGGTCGCGTACACGCCGATCACGGCCTCCGGGTCGTCCGCGTCGTGGAGCTTCCGGTCGCGGGTGAGCTGCACGATCGGAACCTGAAGCACGATCGCGTGCGTGTTGTAGCCGCCGACCCCGTCCACGCCGTCCTCGGCGTCGAGCGGGATGACGTGCGCCGGGTTGAACGGCCGCAGACCGGCGAGGTCGAACACCGAGCCGAGGTCGACGAAGAACGGGTCGTCGCTCTGGCCGGCGAAGGCCTTGATCCCACCGGGGAGCTGGTTCACTGCAGCCTGCATGAGCGAGCCGTAGCCAGGGGTGGAGCGTGGCCCGATGTTCACCGGGGGAGTCCGCAGATTCGCGCCGAGCAGCGTCGTCCTGCCGTTCTGGACGCGGCTGACGCTGTAGAACTGGGGCCGGTTCCAGTCCGTGTCCGAGAGCGAGTCGATCGGGCCGGTGTTGTAGAGGAACGTGTTGCCGTTCCTCGTCTCCGTGCGGAAGCGGAACGCGTACGTCACGTCCTCCCGCCCGTCGCCGGTCGAGTCGACCTTGAGCTCGTAGAGAACGTCGTCGGCGAACGCGTTGAAGTTCGGGCCGCCGGCCGGTTCCTCGAGCGGGATGTAATTGGCGACGATCGTCACCGTGTCGGGCCGGTCGGGGCTGACGAACGCGTAGACGTCCGTGTTGTCCGCGGTCGGGTCCTCGCTGATCAGGGGAGCCTCGCGGTGACTCGAGGCCACGCCCGCGTCGGGCCCCGAGCCGCGCACGAGCACGGCCGCGAGCGCCGCTGCGACGAGCGCCCCAAGAAGCGCAATCTGTCTCATCTTCCTCTCCTCCGTGGGGGGTCGAACGCGCCGTATTCGCCCTCGCCCGGCGATCGGTTCGGACCGCCTTCCGAACCGATCCGGCACCGGCGCCGAATAGGCGGCATGACCGCCGTGGTAGCGTTGCGCACGCGCCGAAACCGGCACCGTCTCATGGCTCGCGGGCTCGCTCATCTGTCGGACGAGGCGCTCGTCGCCCTCGTCGCCCGCGCCGACGAGGACGCTCTCGCCGAGCTCTACGACCGCTTCGGGCGCGTCGCCTACGGGCTCGCGCTCCGCATCGTCCGCGACCCGGCGCTGGCCGAGGACGCCGTGCAGGAGGCGTTCCTCGCCGTCTGGCGCTCCGCCGCCCGCTTCGTGGCCGAGCGCGCGAAGGCGAGCACCTGGCTCCTGACGCTCGTCCACCGGCGCGCCGTGGACGTCGTCCGCCGCGAGGAGCCCCGCCGCGCGGAGCCCCTCGACGACGCGCCGCACCCGACCGGGGGCGACACGGAGGAGGAGGCGTGGCTGCGCCTCCGCCGCGCCCGTGTGCAGGAGGCGCTGAAGCGCCTCCCGGACAAGCAGCGCGAGGCCCTGGAGCTAGCCTATTACGGCGGGTTCACGCAGTCGGAGCTCGCCGACCGCCTCGGCGAGCCGATCGGGACGATCAAGAGCCGGATGTTCTCCGGTCTCGCCAACCTCCGCGAGCTGCTCGCGGCCGACGACCTCGAGGAAGAGCGATGGAGAGAGCCGAGATCCACGAGCTGAGCGCCCCCTACGCGCTGGATGCCCTCGATCCGGCCGAGCGCGAGGCCTTCGAGCAGCACCTCGCCCGCTGCGCCGAGTGCCGCGAGGCCGTCGCCGCGTTCCAGGACGTCGCCGCGGACCTGGCCCACGAGGTCGATGCACCGCCGCCTCCGCCGGCGCTCAGGGAGCGCATCCTCGCGGAGGCGCGGCGGGACGGGTCGACCGTGGTCGCCTTCCCGCGCCGGCGCTGGCTCGTCCCGGTCACGGCCGCCGGCGCCGTGGCGGCCGGCGTCGCCGCCCTCGCGCTCTCCTTCTGGGCGGCCGACCTCTCGCAGCAGCTGGACGACGAGCGCGCCGCGCTCCACCTCTCCGAGGAAGCCGTGGCCGTCTTGGCCGAGCCGGACGCGAGGCGCATCCCCCTCGACGGCGCCGAGGGGATGCTCGTCGTGGACGACTCCGGCGAGGGCTGGCTCGTCCTGCGCGGACTCGAGTCGGCGCCCTCTGCGCGGACGTACGAGGCCTGGGTGATCGAGGACGGCGAAGCAGTCCCAGCCGGGCTGTTCGGCGGGGGCGGCGTGAGCACCGTCGTCCCGCTGACCGTGCCGGTCCCCGAGGGCGCCGTGGTGGCGGTCACGCTCGAGCAGGCGGGCGGCGTCGAGCAGCCGACCCAGGATCCGCTCTTCGCGAGCGAGGAGTCCGTCTGAGGCGCCGCGCGCGGCGCTAGACTGCTTCGCTTCGTGCTCTTCGGAAGACGCAGGCGCGGCGCGAAGATGCGCCCCCGCCGGATCCGCAAGCTCAGGTTCCTCGCTCTCCTCGCCGTCCTCGCGTCCGTCGCGGCGGTGTCGTTCGTGTACGGCCTCGTGAGCGCGGTCGCGAGCGAGCTCCCGCAGCTCGAGCCGGGGAACGAGCAGCGCTCCGAGCGCCTGGGCTACATCTACGCCTCGGACGGCAAGACCGTCCTCGCCGTGTTGCGCGGCTCCGAGAGCCGCATCCTCGTGCGCTCCGACCAGATCGCGCCCGTGATGAAGCAGGCGATCGTCGCCGTCGAGGACCGCCGCTACTGGGAGCACCGGGGCGTGGACATCCGCGGCATGGCGCGCGCCGTGTGGGCCGACCTCCGCTCGCAGCAGATCGTGCAGGGCGGCTCGACGATCACGCAGCAGTTCATCAAGAACCAGTACACGCAGCAGGAGCGCACGGTGAGTCGCAAGCTCAAGGAGGCAGCGCTCGCCTGGCAGCTCGAGCAGCGCTGGTCGAAGGACAAGATCCTCACCGCTTACCTGAACACCATCTACTTCGGAAACGGCGCCTACGGGATCGAGATGGCCTCACGCGTCTACTTCGGCAAGCGGGCGAAGGGGCTCACGCTGCCGGAGGCGGCGCTCCTCGCCGGCCTCCCGGCGAACCCCGGCGCATTCGACCCGGCCCAGAACGCCAAGACGGCGAAGGCGCGGCGCACGACGGTGCTCCGGCTCATGCTCGAGCAGCGCCTGATCACGGCGCGCGACCACCGCGCGGCGGACGAGGCGCCTCTTCCGGCCGCCGAGGACATCGGGCTCCCCGGCGAGAAGGGCCGCGGCAGCTACTTCGCCGAGTACGTGAAGCAGCAGTTGATCCCTTACTACGGCTCGGGCGAGGTGTTCGGCGGCGGGCTCAAGGTCTACACGTCCATCGACCTCGAGCTGCAGAAGCTCGCGCGGGCGGCCATCGACAGGTGGCTGCCGGACCCGAGGGGCCCGACCGCGGCGCTCGTCGCGATCGACCCGCGCGACGGCCGCGTCCTGGCGATGGTCGGGGGCAAGAGCTTCCAGAAGAGCCAGTTCAACCTCGCCGTGCAGGGCCAGCGCCAGACCGGCTCGGCGTTCAAGCCGTTCGTCCTCACGGCGGCGCTCGAGCAGGGCATCTCGCCGGCGACCCGGTTCGAGTCGGAGCCGACGACGATCGACCTCGGCGACAAGCTCTGGTCGATCGCCAACTACGAGGGCTCCGATCTCGGTTCGATCGACCTGAACGAGGCGACGATCCATTCGGACAACACGGTCTACGCCCAGCTCACGGAGCAGGTCGGGCCGAAGAACGTCGCCCGGACCGCGCGCCGGATGGGCGTCACGCGGCCGCTCGACGACTACTTCGCCATCGGCCTCGGCGTCGAGGCCGTGAGCCCCCTCGAGATGGCACGAGCCTTCGCGACGCTCGCTGCGGGCGGCCGGCGCGTCGACGGGACGGTGCTCGGCAACCGGCCGCGCGCCGTGCTCCGGGTCGAGGACGGCAGCCGGATCGACTCGAACGACGCGGCGCGGAAGCAGGTCGTCGAATCCAACGACGCCGCGCTCGTCACGTCCATCCTCGAGCGCGTCGTCACCGAGGGCACGGGAGAGCGGGCGGAGCTGGAGCACCGACCGGTCGCCGGGAAGACCGGGACGACGGAGAACTACGGCGACGCCTGGTTCGTCGGCTACACGCCCCAGCTCGCCGTCGCGGTCTGGGTGGGCTACCCGAACAAGCTCATCCCGATGGAGACCGAGTTCGAGGGGGATCCGGTCGCCGGCGGCACCTTCCCGGCGCTCATCTGGAAGACGTTCGCCCGGAACGCGCTCTCGCACCTCGACGAGCCGGCGGAAGGCTTCCCCTCCCCGTCCTACGAGTCCGTCGAGCCGCGCCGGGTCGTCTACCGGAACAACCGCTGGCTCGTCGACAACGGCAACTGCCGCGACTCCCGCGAGGTGGTCTTCTTCGCCGGGTCCGGGCCGGACGCGCTCGCCTCGTGCAAACCGAACGAGGTCGACGTCCCCAACGTCGTCGGCGCGCGCCAGAGCCTCGCCGAGAGCCGCCTCCTCTCCATGCCGCTGACGCCCGAGGTGATCTGGAGGCCCGCGCAGCCCGGCGAGCGGCTCGGGCTCGTCACGAAGCAGATCCCGGCGCGTGGGGCGCTCTCCTCGTGGAGCACCGTTCGCATCGTGCTGCCCCGCTCCCGGAACGGCCGCGTGCCCGACGTCGTCGGGCTCAGGCTCGGCGAGGCGCAGGCGCGCCTCGCGCGGCGCAAGCTGGCGGGCGCCGTGCGGGCCTACGCCGACAGCGAGCCGGAAGGGGTCGTGCTGGCGCAGTTCCCGCGCGCGGGCCGCGCCGCCGTCCGCAACATGACGGTCCACCTCGTCGTCTCCCGCGGTTGACGCGAGGCACGGCCGGTGGGAGAGTCGCGCCGGCCACGACGGGAGGTGTCATGGAAGCGACAGCCGCAGCAGTGCCGTCCGGCAACCCTGGTCCCCTGGGCCGGCCACGCGGGATCGGCTTTGGAATCCTGCTCTTCATCGTCACGGTCAGCCTCTACGGCTGGTACTGGGCGTTCAAGACCCAGGAGGAGATGAAGCAGCACACGGGCGACGGGCTCGGCGGGGTGCTCGGCCTCGTGATCTGGATCCTCATCGGCGCAGTCAGCGCGTTCGTGATCCCGTCGGAGGTCGGAAGGATGTACCAGAGGGACGGGCGCGAGCCCTCGGTCACGGGCTGGACGGGCCTCTGGCTCTTCCCGTTCGGGTTCCTGGTCATCCCGGCGATCGTCTGGTTCGTGAAGGTCCAGGGCGCGCTAAACCGCTACTGGGAGTCGAAGGGCGCTACCGCCGCCTAGCTCAGAACAGCCATGCGGCGGCTGAGGAAGCGGGAGCCCGCGAGGCCGTAGCGCCACGGGCGGTCGGCGGCCCGCGTGATCCCGATCCGGGGGCCGCGCGCGACGGCGACGTCCTCCCCGGCCGCCAGGAGCGCGAACGGCGGACGGTCGAGCGGGAGGCCGTCGTGGGCGGCCCCGATCCCGAGTGCCTCGCAGAGGCGGCCGGGGCCGGCACAGAGGAGGCGCTCGTCCTCCAGACCGCGCCGCTCCCGCATCCGCTCGAAGCCACGGGTCGGCTCGAGCGCCCGGACGAGCAACGCCTCCGGCACCCCCTCGCGGCCGCAGACGAGGTTGAGGCACCAGTGGACGCCGTAGGAGCGGTAGACATAGGCGTGTCCCGGCGGCCCGAACATGGCACGGTTGCGCGCAGTCTCCCCGCGGAAGCCGTGGCTCGCCGGATCCTCCGCGTCGTAGGCCTCCACCTCGACGATGCGCCCGCCGACGCCGTCCACGAGCAGCGTGCACCCGACGAGCTCGGGTGCGACCTCGTGGACGCTCCGCGCGAAGAACCCCCGGCCCAGCGGCGTCAAAAGAGCTGCTCGGCCTCCGGCGGCCTCGCGCTCGCCTCGAGGAGCTTCCGGGCGCGCCGGCCGAGGTCGCCCAGGTCCACGCGGCCCTTCTCGGCGTCGACCGCGATCCGCTCGGCGAAGGAGAGCGCCTCGTCGAGCAGGCGCGACCCCGCTGCGACATCCTGGCCCATGTCGTGGAGGATCGTCCGCTCCGTGCGGCTCGCCACGATCGGCTCCGCGACGCCGTCCACCCACACGAGCGTCCGCCGGCCGCCGCCACGGTCCTCGCCCCGGATGGGCTCGAGCGCGTAGATCTTGTCGGCGCGGGCGTACTTGCCGAACCCGAGGAAGACCATCCGGGGCGCGCCGTTCGTCACGGCCGGATTATTCCAGGGCGCGCCGGAGGGCCTCCACGACGCGCTCCTGGTCGTCCGTCGGAAGCCGTGCGTGAAACGGCAGCGCGAGCGAGCGAGCGCTCGCTTCCTCGGACACCGGCAGCATCCCCTCGCGGTACCCGAAGCGCGCCCGGTAGAACGGCTGGAGGTGGATCGAGGGCAGGTAGGGCTTGCTCGCCACGCCCTGCTCGGCGAGCCGGGCCATGACGCCGTCGCGGTCGACGCCGGCCGCCAGGCGGACGACGTAGACGAACCACGAGCGGCGATGCTCGGCGTCGTCGGCGAGCGGGGCCTCGACGCCGTCCACCGGAGCGAGGAGGCCGCCGTAACGCGCGGCCACCTCCGCTCGGGCCGCCAGGATCTCGTCGAGCCGCTCGAGCTGGGCGAGCCCGAGCGCGGCGGAGAGGTCGTCGAGGCGGTAGTTGTAGCCGAGCCGCGCGTGCGTGAGCCACTCGCCGGAGTCGCTGCGGCCCTGGTTCGAGAGGCTCTTCAGGAGCGCCCATTCCTCCTCGGAGGACACCGCGACGGCGCCGCCCTCCCCCGTCGTCATCTGCTTGTTCGGATAGAAGGCGAAGACGGCCGGGCGGCCCGACGAGCCGACCGTCCGGCCCCGGTACTCCGCCCCGAGCGCCTCACAGGCGTCCTCGACGACGGCGAGGCCGTGGCGCTCCGCGATCGCTTCGAGCTCGTCGAGCTCCGCCGGGTAACCGAAGATGTGGACGGGGAGGATCGCCTTCGTCCGCGGCGTGATGACCGCCTCGACGGCCGCCGGGTCGAGGTTGAGCGTCAGCGGGTCGACGTCCGCGAAGACCGGCGTCGCGCCCTCGTACAGCGCGCAGTTCGCCGAGGCGACGAAGGAGAACGGCGTCGTGACGACCTCGTCCCCGGGGCCGATCCCGGCGAGCCGCATGCAGAGGTGGAGCCCGGCCGTGCCGCTGGAGACGGCGGCGACCCGCCCCGCGCCGACCCGCTCGGCCAGGGCGGCCTCGAAGCGGTCGACCATCGGGCCGAGCGAGAGCTGGCCCGAGCGGAGGGTCTCGAGCACGAGCTCCTCCTCCCGCCCGTCGATCCAGGGCGCGGAGAGAGGAATCGTGCGTGTCAAGAGCCCGGCGCCGCCGGGGTCTTCTCGGTGTACTCGAGCCACCGCGAGAAGCGGTCGTCGCGGCCGCGGACGACCTCGAAGAAGACGTCCTGGATGGCCTTCGTCACCGGCCCGGGCGCTCCGACCTCGTGGTCGTCGACCGCGCGCACCGGCGTGACCTCGGCAGCCGTCCCGCACATGAAGACCTCGTCCGCCACGTAGAGATCCGACCGGATCAGCTGCCGCTCGTGCACGGCGTAGCCGAGTGTCTGCGCGATCTCCATGACCGCCTGGCGGGTGATCCCGGGCAGGATGGAGGCGGACAGGTCGGGGGTCGAGATGACCTCGTCCTTGACGACGAAGATGTTCTCGCCGGAGCCGTCGGCGACGTAGCCGTCGTCCGTCAGGAGGATCGCCTCCTCGTAGCCGGCGCGGGTCGCCTCCATGACCGCGAGCATCGAGTTGAGGTAGATGCCGGTCGCCTTGGCGGCGTGTGGGATCGTGTTCGGCCCGACGCGCTTCCAGGACGAGACCTTCGCGCGGATGCCCTTCGCGAGCGCGTCTTCGCCGAGGTAGGCGCCCCACGGCCAGCTCATGATCACGACGTCGACCGGGTTCGTCCCCGGGTGGACGCCCAGCTCGCCGTAGCCGTAGAAGGCGATCGGCCGCAGGTAGCACTCCGCGATGCCGTTCTCGCCGATCAGCTCGTGGCATGCCCTCCGCAGCTCGTCGACGGGGTGCGGCAGCTCCATGTGCAGGAGCCGCGCGGACTGATGGAAGCGCTCCAAGTGGTCGGTCAGCCGGAACACGGCGGGGCCGTTATCCGTCTCGTAGCAGCGGATCCCTTCGAAGACGCCCGAGCCGTAGTGGAGGCCGTGCGCGCCGACGTGGACCTTGGCGTCCCCCCAGTCGACGAGCTCCCCGTTCATCCAGATCTTCGCCGTCTCGCGCACGGGTCGAAGGTTACTCCACGACGACGTCGACGGGCCGGGCGCGGGCCAGGCGGGCCAGGTCCACCGGGGCGAGCGCGGCCATGTGACGGCTCGAGCCCGCTCCGATCCAGACGACCTCGTGGGCCATCAGCGTGCGGTCGAGCAGCACCGTCTGGATCCCCGGCAGCGGGAACGGCGCCACGCCGCCGGCGGGGAAGCCGGTGAGCTCCTCCACCGCGTCCGCGCCCACCCCCTTGACCCGGTCGCAGCCCGCGACGGCCGCGATCTTCGCCGTGTCCGCGCGCCGGTCGCCGGGCACCATGACGACGATCGCCCGCCCGTCGCAGGAGAAGACGAGCGACTTGACGATCCGGTCGACGGGCGCCCCCGCCGCCCGCGCGGCGTCGTCCGCCGTCGGCGTCCCCTCCTTGAACTCCTCGATCCGCGCCTCGACACGGCCCTCCTTGAGCACGCGCGCCACGCGCTCGACGGGCTCCGGCCAGTCAGCGCTCATGCGCGCTCGAGGGCGATCGCGCGCGGGTCCCGCAGCCCCGGCTCGGCGTCGATGCCCTCGAGCACCTCGGGCGGGATCGGGCTGTCGAGCGTCAGCACCATGAGGGCCCGCGCCTCCGGCCGGTTTCTGGACACGGCCATGTTGGCGATGTTGACGCCGGCCTCGCCGAGGAGCGTCCCGATCCGGCCGATCATGCCCGGCCGGTCGTCGTTCACGACGAAGAGCATGAGCGGCTCGAGCACGATCTCCACTTCGTAGCCGAGGGCGTGCACGAGGCGCGGGTCGTTCTCGCTGCCCATGACCGTGCCTCCGACCGTGAACTCCTCGCCGCCCGCGACGGCGGTGACCACGACCACGCTCCGGTAGTCCCGTGACGCGCGGCGGCGCTCCTCCCGCACTTCCATGCCGCGCGCCTGCGCCACGAGCGGCGCGTTCACGTAGTTGACCGGCTCCTCCACGCGGCCCTGGAAGGCGCCGTTGAGGACGGCGACGGTCAGGAGGCGGGTGTCGCGCTCGGCGAGCTCGCCGAGGTAGCGGAGGTCGAGGCGCTCCGCGCTCCCGCCCGCCAGCTCGACGGCGAGCGCTCCGAGCTTCGCGGCGACGGGGAGGTACGGCCCGAGCACGTCCAGGTCCTCCGCAGCCACGGCGGGGATGTTGACGGCGTTTGTGACCACGCCCCCTTCGAGCGCGGCGGCGACCTGCTCCGCGACGATGACGCCGGCGCGGTCCTGGGCCTCGTGCGTCGAGGCGGCGAGGTGCGGCGTCACGACGACGTTCTCCAGCCCGAGCAGCGGGCCGTTGTACGGCTCGTCCGAGAAGACGTCGAGCGCCGCGCCGGCGAGCTTCCCGCTCTCGAGCGCCTCGACGAGCGCGGCCTCGTCCAGGAGCTCCCCGCGGGAGACGTTCACGAGGCGCGCGCCGTCGCGCATGCGCGCGATCTGCTCGCGCCCGATCAGCCCGCGCGACTCGGGCGTCAGCGTGGCGTGGAGGGAGACGAAGTCGGACGCGGCGAGGAGCGCGTCGAGCGACTCGGCCCGCTCCGCGCCGAGCTCGCGGAAGCGCTCGCGCGCCACGTACGGGTCGTAGGCGAGGACGCGCATCTCGAGCCCGCGCGCGCGCCGGGCGACCTGTTGGCCGATGCGCCCGAAGCCCACGAGGCCGAGCGTCTTGTCGGCGAGCTCGAGGCCGCCGAAGCGGCTTCGCTCCCAGCGGCCCTCCTTGAGAACGCCGTGCGCCTGGGGGATCCGCCGCGTGAGCGCGAGGAGGAGCCCGATCGTGTGCTCGGCGGCGGAGATCACCGTCGACTGCGGCGCGTTGGCGACGACGATCCCGCGCCGCGACGCCGCCTCGACGTCCACGTTGTCCACCCCCACTCCGGCGCGGCCGATCACCTTCAGCCGCGCGCCGCGCTCGATCAGGTCGGCGGTGAGCCGCGTGCCGCTGCGGATGATGATGGCGTCGTAGTCGCCGATGCGCTCGGCGAGGTCGCCGTCGGTCTCCACGTCCACGTCGAAGCGCGTACGAAGAAGCTCGATCCCCGCCTCCGCGATCGGCTCGCGGACGAGGACCCTCACGCCGCGACGGGCTCGGCGTACGCGTCGAGCGCAGCCGGGACGGCCGTTCCCCGTTCGACGTCGGCGCCCACGGCGACGAGCTCCCGCTCGAGCGCCGCCAGCGCGACCACGACGTCGTTCTGGTCCACGTAGCCGATGTGGCCGAAGCGGACGATCTTCCCGCGGAGCTGGCCCTGGCCGCCGATGACGGTCACGCCCGAGCGCTCGCGCATGCCGGCGACGACCGCCTGCCCGTCCACGTCCGTGGGCATGCGGATCGCCGTGACGACCGCGGCCCGGTCCTCGTCCGGAGAGAAGAGCTCGAGCCCCATCGCCTTGACGCCCGCCCGGGCGGCGCGCCCCAGGCGGACGTGGCGCTCGTGGGCTGCCCCGAGGCCTTCGGCGAGGATCAGCCCGAGCGCGACCTCGAGCCCGCGCACGAGCGAGATCGCCACCGAGAACGGGTTCTCGCCCTTGGCCTG
>JBOHAK010000100.1:0-14267 GCA_050697795.1 Gaiellaceae bacterium | reverse complement strand
GGATCGCAGCGCCCATCGCGGAGCGCGCGCGGGTGAGCCTCGGCCGCCTCGCCGTGCTCGCGCTGATCGCCGGCGCGCCCACGATCGCGGGCGCCTGGATCGGCGGTTACGTGACCAACGACGTGCTCGCCGTCCTCTTCTTCGGGCTCGCGGCCGGCGCGGCGCTCCAGGTCGTCGTCGAGGTGGGGCGGTTCGTCGCGCGCCGGGCGCCCGGAGGGCTCACGTCCGGCTACGTCGTGGGCGGCTTTCTGGCCGGAATCGCGGTCATGTACGTGACCGGCCTGCTCGTCGGGTAGGAAGCGGGTATGAGGGCCGCGTATCACCCGGGAGGGTGATAACCGGCCTCCTGGTTCGGACGATACTGCAAGCAGGGACGCTCGAACGGCGTCCGATCTGCGGCACATGAAGTGGAACCGTCTCAACCCCCTGGCGACCAGCCCGGAGCCGACCGGCAGCCGGACGGAGAGCCCGTGAGCACCCCGCTCCGCGAGCGACCGGACGCGCCTCTCGGGACTCTGATCTTCCGCGCGGGCCTCCTCCCGGCGGAGACGATCGAGAGCGCCCTCGAGGAGGGCGTGAAGACCGGCAAGCGGCTCGGCGAGATCCTCACGGAGCGCGGCCTCCTCAAGGAGGTCGACCTGGCGCGGCTGCTCGCCGGCCAGAAGGGGCTCGAGTTCGTCCCCGTACGGGAGCACATCGTCGATCCCGACGCCGCCTCCCTCTTCACGCACGACCAGGCGCGCCTCTTCCGCGCGCTCCCCTACGCCTTCGAGGAGGGCGTCCCCGTGGTCGCGATCCCCGATCCGACCGACGAGGTCGTGCTCCGCAACATCCGCGAGGCGCTCGGTCGGGACGAGGTCCGCTTCGTCGTCTCGACGCGCGGCGAGCTCGCCGAGCTCGTGGAGGACGTGTACTCGAAGCCGCTCCCGGTGCGCGAGGCGGCAGCGGCCGCGCCGGCACCGCCCGCCCCGCCTGCGGAGGAACCCAGCTTCGTCCAGAACCTCGATCCTCCCTCGCCGCCCGCGCCCGAGACGCTGCCTGACCACTCCGCCAACGGCAACGGCGCGTCCCCGGACGCCGCCCCGCTTCTGGAGGTCGAGCCGGCCCCGCCGCTCGAGGTCGTCGCTCCTGCAACTCTCGAGCCCTCGCTCGCCGCTCCTGCGGTCGAGGAGCAGGTCGTGCCGGAGAGCCCGGTCGTCCCGGAGCCTCCCTCCCTCGCGGAGCCGCAGGACGCCCCCGAGCCTGTCCTCCAGGCCGAGGCCGAGCCCGCGCCCGCGCCGGTCGAGCCCGTGGTCGCCCAGGTCGAGCCGGAGGTCGCCCAGGTCGAGCCCGTGGCGTTCCCGGAGCCCGCGGCGGCGCCCGAGCCCGTCTCCGCTCCCGAGCCGATTCCGGCACCCGATCCGGCCCACGCCCCGGAGCCCGAGGCTCCCGTTGCGCCCGCGCCCGTTCTTCTGCCCGAGCCTGTGTCGTCCCCGGCTCCGGCGCCGTATCCCCCGGCGGCGTCCGCTCCCGCGGTCGCCGATGCCCCGCCGTCCACGGGCGGGACGCTCTACGAAGTCACGATCCGCCTGGCCAACGGCGAGCGGGTCGAGGCGGGGACATTCGAGGATCTCGGCGCCGCCAAGGAGTGCGCCAAGGCGCTCATGGCGCAGGTGGCGGCGGCCGGACTGGGCGAGTGGCCCTTCGTGAGCGGCCGCTTCCTGAAGCCCGACACGATCGTCTCG
Source organism: Gaiellaceae bacterium (assembly GCA_050697795.1). Taxonomy (GTDB): domain Bacteria; phylum Actinomycetota; class Thermoleophilia; order Gaiellales; family Gaiellaceae; genus JAIBJN01. Next base: position 12,543 of record JBOHAK010000100.1, on the reverse strand, counting down.
GTCGACATCGCCGAGCACGCGGGCACCGGCCCGGCCGCCTCCTAACCGGCCCCCGGGCCCTCGGGCAAGACCGGCGAGCGGAGATCGGCGGCCAGCCCACGCCGCGCGGCGAGGGCCTCGAGCACGACGACAGTGTCCGCGACCGGGATGTCCTCGAGGTAGTCCTCCCGCTCCTCGAAGGACGCGAGCACCTGACCTGCGGCCTCCCGGTAGGCATTGGCGTCCGCGCCTGCCAGCGCGGCCAGCGCCTCCGCGACCGGCCGGGGAAACGCAGTCTCCGGCTCGCGCCGCAGCCCCTCGGCGAGCCCACGGGCTTGGGCATCCTCGCCGAGCACGAGCTGGGCCAGCGCAGCGGCGTACCGGCCGATGGGCGACTCCGCATCGGCCGGAGCCTGGGCGAGCGCCCAGCGCGCGTCGGCCTCCGCGCCCTCCCAGTCGCCGGCGAGCACCCGCGCCTTGACGGCGCCGATGAGGCGCCCCCAGCTTCCAGGCGGAGCGTCCGCGAAGCTCTCCCGGAAGCGCTCGGCCGAGCGGGCGAGCCAGCCGGCCGCCTCCGCGCGGCGGCCCTGCATGAGGCGGGCGAGGCCGGCCCCCGTCGCTGCCATCGCCACCCGCACGAGCTGCTTCTGGCGCCCATCCGGCTCCGACGGGAGCCGCGCGTTCCCATCGGCGTAGCGCTGCTCCTCGCGCTCCGCGTGCTCGTCCCAGTCCACGGGCGGGAGCGTACCGCGCTCCCTCGGCTATGTGGGGGAAACAATTGTCAGGCGCGGCGCCGGTGAAGACGGGGGCGCAGATGCATTCGCCCCGTCACCGTTGTACGATCGGTCGGCCTCCCGATCGGGTAGCCAGATGCCACGACAGAAGTCAACTCACGTCGACGACCCCCGCGCCGTAGGCCGCCGGCTGCGCGCGGCGCGCGAGAAAGCCGGCCTCAGCCAGCGGCAGCTCGCCTTCTCGGGCTGCTCGCCGGCCTACATCTCGCGCATCGAGTCCGGAGACCGCATCCCGTCCCTCCAGCTCCTGCGCGAGCTGGGGCGCCGGCTCGGGGTCACCGAGGACTGGCTCGCCACGGGCTCGGAGGACGGCCGCGGCGACACCGGCGGCGCCTTCCTCGAGGCCGAGGTCGCCCTCCGCCTGGACGACCTCGACCACGCCGAGGGGCTGTACGCCGACCTCCTCGAGCACGCCGAGTCCGACGCTTTCCGCGCACGCGCCAACGAGGGCCTCGGCCAGGTCGCCTACCGGCGCGGGAACCCGCGTCTCGCGGTGGAGCGCTTCGAGAACGCGCTCGTCCTCTACGGGACGCCCGAGCCGGAGCACCCCGACCTGGCCGACTCTCTTGGGCGCGCCTACGCCATGGTCGGCGAGCTGGAGTCCGCGATCGCCGTCTTCGAGCGCTGCCTCGAGGACGCCGAGCGCGACGACGACGCGCTGCGACGCATCCAGTTCATGGTCCTGCTCGGTCACGCCCTCATCGACTCGGGCAACTTCGGCCGCGCCGAGGAGCTCCTCGGCCAGGCGCTCGCGATCGGCAAGGATTCCCACAACCCGAGCGTCCGTGCGCACCTCTACTGGACGCAGTCGCGGCTGCACGCGGAGCGGAACGAGCCGGAGCCCGCGGCGCGGTACGCCCGCCGCGCGCTCGAAGTCCTGCGGCTCACCGAGGACACGTACCGCACGGCGCGGGCGCACCAGCTCCTCGCCCACATCGAGCTCGACCGCGGGCGGGCCGCAGAGGCGCTGCGGGTCCTCGAGGAGGGCTGGCCGCTCCTCGAGTCGAACGCCAACCCGGTCGAGCGGGCCCAGTACCGGCTCGAGGAGGCGCGCGCCCTCGCGAAGCTGGGCCGCAAGGAGGAGGCAGCGACGCTCGCCATGCAGATCTCGGGGATCGTCGCGGACGCCCACCCCGAGGACGCCGCGCGCAGCTACACGACTCTGGCGGAGGTCTACGAGGACCTCGGCGACCGGGCCCGGGCCCTCGAGCTCTTCGAGCTGTCCGCCGAGCTCCTGCGGCCGAGCAACCCGAACCGCTACCTCGTGGCCGTCTACGCGCGGATGGCCGAGCTCCACGAGGCGGAAGGCCACCCGGAGAAGGCCTACGAGTGCATGAAAAAGGCCGTCGGCATGCAGCAGGCCGTCGCCTCGAAGCCCGAGCCGTAGCGCCTGCCTGCCGCCGGGCCGGCCGCTGGCAGTAGTGCGGGGGCCTCGCTTTCGGTATCATCACAGGGCCGGCGCGAGACTCGCTCGCGCGCAGACCTTTGGTGACAGGCAGCGCTCGGACGCTGCGTCCATGCAAGAAGCGCTAGGCCATCCGACCGTACAGTCGGAGGACACGGACGCCTTGACGGCAGCCGCCCTCCGCGCGGAAGCCTGGTCGGGCGAATCCTTCCTCCATCCCGAGGAGCAGGCTCACGAGGTGCTCGCCGAGGGGCGCTCGCGCCGCCGGGCGCTCGACGCCGCGCTCGCGGAGCTGGAGGCCGGCCGGCGAACCCCGTCCCGCGAGTGGAAGGTGAACTACGCGCTCATGCTCGGCCTCGAGCGCGTCCTCACCGACCTCCCGCCGCGGCTCGCCTCCGGCACCGAGCTGCGCCGCCACCAGATCGACGCGCTTGCCGGGATGCTCACCGAGCTGATCTCCCGGCACGAGCACGCGCACGAGGCCGAGAACGGCAACGGCGCAATCCTTGACGACCGCGCCGACGAGGACGACGAGGAGGCGGAGCTCGAGGACGAGCCCGGCGCCGAGGACGGCGACGAGACCGAGGCCTCGGCGCAGCTCGACCCGGGCGCAGTCAGGCGCTTCCGCTTCCGCCATCCGACGGCGTCGGGGAAGACGATCGCCGCGGCCGGCTTCGTCGAGGCCGCGCGGACGATGGGAGTCCTCATCCTCACGCACAGGCGCCTGCTCGTGAACCAGTTCACGCGCGACCTCACGCACGAGGGCTACGGGGACCGCCTGCGCGACGCCGTGCTGGAGGGACACGAGCCGCTCGCCGGCAACCCGATCACGATCCAGACGTACGCCTGGTTCGCGCGTCACGTCGGATCGCTCTCGCGGAACGCGTACCAGCTCGTCATCTGCGACGAGGCGCACACGGCGCTCGGCGAGAAGACGAGCGCCGCCATCCGCAGCCTCACCGAGCCGATCTACATCGGCATGACGGCCACCGAGCAGCTGATCGCGAAGCAGGTCTCGGACGTCTTCCCGGCCTCCGTGGACGACCTTCCGCTCGGCGACGCAGCGAGGCGCGGGCTGATCGCGCCTCTCCGCTCGCTGCGCGTCCGGCCGGCGACGGCGATCTCGTCCGTCCCGATCGTCGGCGGCGACTACGACCAGGAGATCCTCGCCAAGGTCCTGGACCAGGAGATCTTCAACCAGGCCGCCGCGAGCCTCTACCGCGACCGCTTCGACGCGACGCCCGGCATCGTCTACGCGGCGGGCGTCGAGCACGCCTACAACCTGGCGCGCGAGTTCCGCGCCGCCGGGCTGAAGGCGGAGGCCGTCAGCGGTCGCACGCCGCCGGTGCAGCTCGCCGAGACGCTGGCCGCCTACGAGCGCGGCGAGATCAACGTCCTCGTCAACGCCCAGCTCCTCGCGGAGGGCTGGAACTCGCCGCGCGCGACCATCTGCATGCATCTCGCGCCGACGGCGAGCCGGCGGGTCTACCAGCAGCGGATCGGGCGCATCATGCGTCTGGCGCCGCGGAAGGAGGCGGGCGTCGTCGTGGACTTCGTCGACGACGCCGCGACGCACAGCGAGCGGACGACCACCATCCACAGCCTCCTCGACGCGGACTTCTACCGACCCGGCGCCCGCGTGACGCCGGCCCCGCGCCGGCGAATCCAGCGGCGCGCCAAGCGGAAGCTCTCGCCCGGGCCCTGGCTCGTGCCGGTGACGCCCGACCCGCGCCGCCGCGTGAACGTGATCACGCGCGAGTGGGAGCGCGTCGCCCCCGGCAAGCTGGCCGACGACGAGCAGCTCCTCTGGGCGCGGATCGCCGGGCGCCAGGTGCGCTACGAGGAGCGCCAGGCCTTCGCGGAGAAGCTCGCCAAGGCCAGCCGGGAGTGCCGGGAGGCTTTCCTCATGAGCTGCGCCGCGGAGAATCCGAACCGGCGGCTGCGTCTCTCCGCCCTCGGCGATCGTGTCGCCGTTACCGTCGACCGAGCCGACTTCGACGACCTCGTCACCATGGTCACCTCGGCGCCGACCTGGGAGAAGGACCGCGTCCAGGGCGTCCGGGTCCTGCTGCGGGCGATCGGGGAGGGCAAGGTCGAGGCGCCGGAGGACATCCTCGCGCGCTGGACGTGGCGGCTCGCTCGCGCCACGAGGAAGATCCAGGACCGGCGCGCGAGCGCCGACCTGCCCGAGGCCAAGCGCCTGCTCGGCGCGCTCACGAACTCGCGCGGCCACCGGCACGAGGAGAACGCCGCCAGGCTCGTCAACGTGGCGCTCGAGCAGCCCACGCACGTCGCCGTCGCGCTGCTCGCCTCGGCCGAGGCGTACACGCCGACGGCCCAGCGCCTCATCGACGGCGTACGCGAGCGAGTGGGCTCGCTCCACGACGTCGCGACCGCGCTGGCCGACAACCTGCCGGCGCCGAAGCAGCCCTCGGGCAAGTCCCGCCGGCGCCGCCGGAAGAAGAAGCGCAAGGCCGACCAGACCGGCGCCCAGACGCAGGGCAAGGGCCGCTCGCCGAACGGGAAGCCGGAGAAGGGCGACGCGGGGAAGCGCCGCACGCCGGAGCCGGCGGCCAGGTCGACAGAGAGCGCGTAAGGCTCCGTTCAGAAGTCGGGGCTAGCATCAGTCCCGATGCTGCTGCTGCTCGGCGTCGCCTTCGTCGCCGGGGTCGTCACGGCCATCTCGCCGTGCGTCCTGCCGGTGCTCCCGATCGTGCTCGCGGGCGGGGCGACGGGAGGCGGCCGCCGGCCCTACGCCATCGTCGCGGGGCTGGTCGCGAGCTTCACGGTCTTCACGCTGGCCGCGGCCGTGCTCCTCTCGGCGCTCGGCCTCCCGGACGACCTGCTCAGGACGATCGCGATCGGGGTCGTGGTCGTGGTCGGGCTCTCGCTCGTCTGGCCGCTCCTGGGCGACCTCCTGGGCCGGCCGTTCCACGCGCTCGCGAGGCGCCGGCCCGGTGACGCGGGCGGCGGCTTCCTACTCGGCGTGAGCCTCGGCCTCCTCTTCACGCCCTGCGCGGGCCCGGTCATCGGCGCGGTCGCCACGGTCGCGGCCACCCAGAGCGTGACCGTCGAGGCCGTGCTCATCACGCTCGCCTACGGCCTGGGGGCGGGCGTCGTCCTGCTCGGCGTCGCGATCGCCGCGCGCCGCGGGATGAGCCTCCGCTCGGCCCGCGCGCACGCACCTCTCGTCCGGCGCGCGCTCGGCGTCGCGATCCTGGGCGTCGCCGTCCTCATGGTCCTCGGGGTCGACAAGGACCTGCAGACCCGTGTCCCCGAGTACACGCGCGCGCTCCAGGGGCTCGAGGAGAGCGCGGCGGCGCAGGGCGAGCTCGATCGCCTCGTCGGCTCGCCGGGGCTCGCCGAGGAGGAGCGGCTCGACGATTTCGGACCTGCTCCCGAGTTCGACCGGATCGACCTGTGGCTGAACTCGGAGCCCCTGACGATGGACGCCCTCCGGGGCAAGGTCGTGCTGATCGACTTCTGGACGTACTCGTGCATCAACTGCCTGCGCACGCTCCCGCACGTGCGGGCCTGGGACGAGGCCTACGGCGACGACGGGCTCGTGATCGTCGGCGTCCACACGCCCGAGTTCGCCTTCGAGCGCGACGCCGACAACGTGCGCCGGGCGGTGCGGGACCTCGGCGTCGCCTACCCCGTCGCGCTCGACAACGCCTACGGCACGTGGACCGCGTGGCAGAACCGGTACTGGCCGGCCAAGTACTTCGTCGACCGTGCGGGCCGCCTCCGCTACGCGCACTTCGGCGAGGGCGGCTACGAGGAGAGCGAGCGCGTCCTCCGGACGCTGCTCGCCGAGGACTCCGACACGGAGCTCGTCTCCGCGGACATCGCCGACGAGACGCCGAGCGGCGAGCAGACGCCCGAGACCTACCTCGGCTACCAGCGGCTCGACCGCTTCGTGGGCTCGGAGCTCGTCCCGGACCGCGAGGCCGAGTACACGATCCCGGACTACGTCCCGCTCCACGGGGTCGCCTACGGCGGCCGCTGGACCGTCGAGGGCGAGCGCATCGTGGCCGGCGAGGACGCGCGCCTGCGCCTCCCGTTCCACGCGCGCGACGTCTTCCTCGTCCTCGGCGCCTCGGACGGGCCCGGGAGCGTGGAGGTCTCGCTCGACGGCGAGCGCGTCGGCACCGTCCCGGTGACCGTGCACGACCTCTACACGCTGGCGCGCATCCCGGGGGAGAAGCGCGACCACGTGCTCGAGCTCCGGTTCTCGCCCGGCACGGAGGCGTACGCCTTCACGTTCGGCTAGGCGAGATCAGCCCTCGTCGTCCGGGTCGGAGCGGCTCCGCTCCTCGTGCTCCTTCAGGAAGCGGGTGAGCTCGGCGGCGAGCGTGTCCCCGGACGGGACGTCGAGCTCCTCGCCCAGGGCGTCGCGGCGTGTCTCGAGCTCCTGGACGTACGCCTCGGTCTCCTCGTCCTGCGCCACGGCGGCGCTCACCTGCAGCTCGTAGGCCTCGGCGGCGCGCTGGAGGTCGGAGAGGTCGACGGTCGTGCCGAGGAGCGCGGCGAGGCGCTCGCAGAGCGCGAGCGCGGCCTTCGGGCTCGCGGCGAGGGAGACGTAGTGCGGGACGGCCGCCCAGAGGCTCGCGGAGGGGAGCCCGGCCGCGCGGCAGGCGTCGTGGAGGACGCCGACGATGCCCGTCGGGCCCTCGTAGCGCGAGGAGGTGAGCCCGAGCTCCTGGACGAGCTCCGGGTCGCTCGCCGAGCCGGTGACCGGCGCCGGGCGCGTGTGCGGGACGTCGGCGAGGAGCGCGCCGAGCGTGACCACGAGCTCCACGCCGAGGTCGGCGGCGAGGCCGGCGATCTCCGCGGCGAACGTGCGCCAGCGCGTGTTCGGCTCCACGCCGATGAGGAGCACCGCGTCCCGCTCCGCTCCGGATATCGAGCCGTCGTAGAAGACGTTCTCGGGCCAGTCGATGTGCCGGGTCACGCCCTCCTCGAGCCGCACCTGGGGTCGCACCGCCTGGAAGTCGTAGAACTCCTCGGGATCCATGTCGGCGAAGCGGGTCGCGTTCCAGCTCTGCGCGAGGAAGCTCGTGGCGAGCGTGGCGCCCTGCGCGCCGTCGTTCCAGCCGCGGAAGGCTGCGACGAGGACGGGCCGGCGCAGGGTGGGCCGGCGCTCGATGCGGAGATGCCCTGCGATCGGACGGAGTCTACGCGGGGAGGCGCGCGCGTCGCCGCAGGGCGATGCGGACGGCCAGGGCCACGACGCAGACCCAGACGCCCGTCGCGACCGTGATGTGGAGGAGCACGAGCCCCCACGGAAGCCCCTCGCGCCACTGCACCTCGCCGATCGCCACCTGCGCGAGCAGAAGGGCGAGGATAGCGCCCGCGAGCCTGAGCTCGACGCCCGCCCGGCGCCGCTCCGCGACCAGGAGCGCGATCACCGCGAGGAACGCGACGCCGAAGACCGCCGTGGCGCCGATGTGGATGTGCACCGCCTCGATCGCGTTGCCGAAGCGCCGGATGTCCTCGCCGCCCGAGTGTGGCCCGGCGGCGGTCACGAGCGTCCCCGAGACGACGAGGGCGAGCGCGGCGGGCACGAGGGCGAGCGCGGGCCAGGCGGAGCCGAGCGCCGACTCGGGCTCGGCGCCGCGCGCGTGGTCGCGCGAGCCCTGCAGGACGACGAGCGCGACGCCGAGCGCCACGAGGGAGAGGAGGAAGTGGCCCATCACGATGAGCGGGTGGAGCTCGTAGAGCACAGTGATCCCGCCCAGGACGCCCTGCGCGAGGACGGTGAACGGCAGCGCCACCGCGCTCCACAGGAGCCAGCGCGGCAGGCCGGGGACGCGGAAGGCCGCCCCGGCGGCTACGAGCGTCGTGAGGCCGACGGCGAAGCCGGCGGCCCGGTTCCCGAACTCGACGAGGGCGTGGTAGTCCTTCGGCGGCAGGAACGTCTCGCCGCAGCGCGGCCAGTTCTCGCAGCCGAGGCCCGACCCGGTGAGGCGCACCGTCGCGCCCGAGACGACGATGAGGAAGAGGGCCGCGAGGGCCGTCCAGGCGAGCCAGGCGAAGAGCTCGGGGGAGACGGCGAGCGAGCGGAGCCGGGCGCTGCGGGCACCGGCCTCCATCAGGCGGAGACCGCCACCCCGCTCCCTTCCACGACCCGGCCGACGCGGGCGAGGTACAGGCCTTCGGCGGCGAACCGGGCTGCCAGCACCGGGCCCTTCTCGGCCGGAATGCCGAAGAGCAGGCCTCCTGCCGTCTGAGGGTCGTAGCCGAGGGCGGCCACGTCCTCGGGCGTGTCGCCGAGCTCCACGGCATGAGCGGCGAAGTCGCGGTTGCGTGCGTCCCCGCCGGTGCGGATGCCCTGTGCCGCGGCGGCGAGCGCGCCAGGGAGGTCGGGGAGCGCGCCGGCGTCGAGCACGAGGCGGACGCCGCTCCGCTCCGCCACCTCGTGCGCGTGCCCGAAGAGCCCGAAGCCCGTGACGTCGGTCACGGCGGACGGCTCGAACCCGCGCAGCGCGTCGGCGGCACGGTCGTTCAGCTGGGTCATGCGCCGCGTCGTCTGCGCGACCTCCTCCGCCCCCAGCAGGCCCTTGGCGGCAGCGGCGAGCACCAGGCCGGTCCCGAGCGGCTTCGTCAGGAAGACGTGGTCGCCTGGACGGGCGGTGCTCTTCCGCCAGAGGCCGTCCGGATGGACCGTGCCCACGACGGCGAGCCCGTACTTCGGCTCCTCGTCGCGGATCGTGTGGCCGCCCGCGAGGACGGCGCCGGCCTCCTGGACCTTGGCGGCCGCCGCGTCGAAGGTCGCGCGCACGGTCTCCAGCGGCAGCTCCTCTGGGAACGCGGCGATCGAGAGCGCGAGGAGCGGCTTCCCACCCATGGCGAAGACGTCGTTCAGCGCGTTCGCGGCCGCCACGGCACCGAAGAGCGCCGGGTCGTCGACCATCGGCGGGAAGAAGTCCGTGGTGAAGACGAGCGCCCGCTCCTCGTCCAGCTTGTACACGGCCGCGTCGTCGGCCGGCGCGAGCCCGACGAGGAGGTTCTCAGGAGCGGCCGGTGCGAACCCCGCGAGGAGCTCCTCGAGGCGCGCGGCGGAGTACTTCGCCGCGCAGCCGCCTCCCGCGTCGAGGCCCGCCAGGCGCGCTGTAGTCTCCACGCGGTGGAGGTTACCGCCCGTGAATACGGCTGTCAGAGCATGACCGCGCCGCTTCGGCGCGTGCTCGTGCGCGCCCCGCGACCCGGGGACGAAACGGTCTGGCGTGCCTACGGCTGGCGCGGCGAGCCCGATCCGGCGCGGATGGCGGCGGAGCACGAGGCCTTCCGCGCGCAGCTCGCAGCGGCCGGCGCCGAGGTCGTGCTCGCCGAGACGCCCCACGGCCCGGATCCCGACGCGATCTACACCTACGACCCGGCGCTCGTCGCCGACGCCGGCGCGATCCTCCTACGGCCGGGGAAGGAGGGGCGGCGCGGCGAGCCTGACGCGATGGCCGCCGACCTCGTGGAGGCGGGCGTGCCGATCGCCGGCAGGCTCGAGGCACCCGCGCTGGCCGAGGGCGGAGACACCGTGTGGCTCGACGACGGCACCCTCCTCGTCGGCCGCGGCTACCGGACGAACGACGAGGGGATCGCGGCGCTCCGCGAGCTGCTCCCGGGCGTGGACGTGATCGGGTTCGACCTGCCCCACCACTACGGCGCGGGCGAGGTGCTCCACCTCATGTCGTTCATCTCGCCGCTCGACGCCGACCTCGCGGTCGTCTACCTCCCGCTCATGCCCGTGCGGCTCGTCGAGATCCTGCGCGAGCGCGCGATCGAGCTCGTCGAGGTTCCCGACGAAGAGTTCGAGTCCATGGGGCCGAACGTGCTCGCGCTCGGCCCGCGCGTCGCGCTCGCGCTCGCCGGGAACGACGAGACTCGGCGCCGCATGGAGCGCGCCGGCGTCGACGTGCGGGTCTACGAGGGCGACCACCTCTCCCGCCTGGGCGACGGCGGCCCGACCTGCCTGACGCGCCCGCTCCTGCGCGCTTAGCTTGCTCTCTTTGGCCACCACCGGGGTCAGACCCCGGACACGGCCTTAGCGGAGGAGGAAGCCCTCGCCGAGGGGGTCGTCCGGGTCGAGGGCGAACTCGTGCCCGCCCGTGCGCCAGGCGCTGCCCTCGACCTCGGTGACCACCGCGGGGCGGCCGGCGACCTCAGCGTCCTCGACCACCCGCGCGCTGAACTCTGTGCCGATCACGCTCTCGTGGACGAGCTCCGCGCCGCGCTCGAGCTCGCCGGCGCGCTCGAGGAGCGCCAGGCGCGCGGAGGTGCCGCTCCCGCACGGCGAGCGGTCGACCTCGCCGTCCGCGAAGACCGTGACGTTGCGCTGCCGGACGGGCGGCCCGAAGTTCACGCGCTCCCAGAAGATCACGCCGTAGACGTCGCGGAGCTCGGGCTCGAGCGGGTGGACGAACGGGCGCTCCGCCTCGAGCCCGGCCTTCACGGCCCGTCCGAGCGTGATCAGCTCCGGCACGTTCTGCGGGCTCACGGGCAGCGGCGAGGCGACGGAAGCGTAGAACGCGCCGCCGAAGGCGACGTCGACGCGCAGCCCTTCCGCCAGGAGCCCCTCCGCCTCGACGAACGCGGGGACGTTGCGGAAGCGCACCGACCGCACGGAGCCGCCCTCGACCCGCGCAACCGTCTCGAGCCGCCCCGAGGGAGCGTCCACCACGACCCGTGTCTCCGGCTCCACGGGCGGGAGCACGCCCTCCTCGAGCGCCCACGTGACGAGCGCGATCGTGCCGTGGCCACACGCGGTCGAGTAGCCCGAGTTGTGGAAGAAGACGACGCCGAGGTCGGCGCCGGGGTCCTCCGGCTCCGTGACGAAGCAGCCGTACATGTCGGCGTGACCGCGCGGCTCGTGGACGAGCAGGCGGCGCACGTGGTCGAGCCGCTCGGCGGCGAAGCGCCGCTTCTCCAGGATCGACCGGCCTGCGAGCGCGGGAACCCCGCCGGTCACGATCCGGAAGGGCTCGCCCGCGGTGTGGTAGTCCACGGCGGCGACCGCGAAGGGCCGACTCAGCTCGACGCGCCCACCGCCGCCGTGCAATGGGCGCAGCGGCGCGCCGCCACCGGGATCTCGCTCAGGCACTCCGGACACTCTCGAGTCGTGGCCTCCTCGCGCCGCTTCCTCCGCTCGAGGATCGCGTTCACCGGCTTGACCACGAGGAAGAAGAGCACCGCCGCGACCAGCACGAACGCGAGCAGCGCGTTCAGGAACTCGCCGTACCGGAACGTGCTGTCGTTGATCGTGAACGTGAGCCCGGAGAAGTCCGGCTGCCCGAAGATCGCAGCGATGATCGGCGTGATCAGGTCCTCGACGAGCGAGGTCACCACCGTCGTGAAGGCGAGGGCGAGGACCAGGCCGACGGCGATCTCGATCAGGTTGCCGCGGAGCAGGAACTCCCTGAACTCCTTGAGCATCGGCGCACCCCCGGCTCGGTCTTGGACGAGCCGAGGGTACAACCGATGGGAGTCGGCGCGCTACGAGCCCTTCTCGATCGGGACGTCCACGAGGTTGCCCCACTCCGTCCACGAGCCGTCGTAGTTCCGCACGTCGTCGTAGCCGAGCAGCTCCCGCAGGACGAACCATGTGTGCGCGCTCCGCTCCCCGATGCGGCAGTAGGCCGTCACGGGACGGTCGTCCGTGATGCCCTTGGCGCCGTAGAGCGCGCGCAGCTCCTCGGCCGTCTTGAACGTGCCGTCGTCGCGCACGGCGCTCGCCCACGGGACGGACACGGCCCTCGGGATGTGGCCGGCGCGCTGGGCTCCCTCCTGCTCGTAGCCCGGAGGCGCGATGAGGTCGCCGGCGAACTCGGCCGGCGAGCGCACGTCGACGAGCGCGACCCTCTCGCCCTCCACCCACTCGCGAACCTGGTCGCGGTAGGCCCTGATCGACTCGTCCCGCTCCTGGGCGGTGTACGCCGCGGGGGTCGGCGACGGAACGTCGGTCGTGAGCTCCCGGCCCTCGTCGATCCACTTCTGCCGGCCCCCGTCGAGGATGCGGACGTCCCCGTGCCCGTACACCTTCAGGTACCAGTAGGCGTAGGCCGCGAACCAGTTGTTCTTGTCCCCGTAGACGACCACGGTCGTCGAGTTGCCGATCCCGCGCTCGCCGAGGACGCGCTCGAAGGTCGGGCCGTCGACCAGGTCCCGCTCCACGGGGTCCTGGAGGTCGTCCCGCCAGTGGAGCTTGACCGCCCCGGGGATATGACCCTCCTCGTAGAGGTCGGGGTTCTCGTCCACCTCCGCGACGACGAGCACCTCGTCGTCCAGATGCTCGGCCAGCCACTCCGTCGTCACGAGCACCGCCTTCGCGTAGCCGTTGTCGGCCATGTCGCCCACCTCCAGGGTCTTTAC
>JBOHAK010000099.1:0-5453 GCA_050697795.1 Gaiellaceae bacterium | reverse complement strand
GGGTGGGCGCGCGCCGCCGCCTCAGGCCGCGGCCGGGCTCGAGAGCCGCCCCGCTCGCGCGCAGGATCAGCGCGACGGAGACGACGATGGCCGCGCCCGCGACCACCATCTGCAGCGTGATCTCCTCGCCCAGGAGCGCCCAGCCGAGGGCGACGGCGACGATCGGGTTCACGTAGGCGTACGTCGAGACGAGCGAGGTCGGCGCGGCGCGCAGGAGCCAGACGTAGGCGGTGAAGCCGATCAGGCTCCCCACGACGACGAGATAGCCCACCGCGAGGAGCGCGTCCGACGTGAAGCGCGCGTCGGCGAGCTCGCCGCTCAGCGCCGAGACCGAGATGAGCAGGACGCCGCCGCAGAGGGATCCGAGCCCGGCGGAGACCAGGGGGCGCTTCGGCAGGGCCGCGCCGCGCGAGTAGAGGGAGCCGGCCGCCCAGGCGAACGCGCCGAGGATGGTGACGAGGGCGCCGACGCGGTCGACCGAGCCCTTGCCGAACGGGTCGAGCAGGAAGGCGAGCCCGACGAAGCCGAGCGCGAGCCCGACGTAGGCCGACGAGTGAAGCCGCTTGCCGAAGACGACGCGGTCGAGCACCACCATCCAGAGCGGGATCGTCCCGACGAGGAGGGCGGCCACCCCGGCCGGGACGGTCTGCTGCGCCCACGCCAGGCCGCCGTGGCCGACGAGGAAGAGCGCCCCGCCGAAGACGAGGCCGGCCTTCACCTGGGCGCCCCCGATCCGGTCGCCCTCGCGGTCGCCGCGCGGGAGTGCCCAGGCGAGGAGGAACGCCCCGGCCACGAGATGGCGGAGGGCCATCGAGAGGAGCGGCGGCAGGTCGCGGACGGCGATCGTGACCGCGATGAACGTGGAGCCCCAGACGACATAGATCGTCGCCAGCGCGACGAGCACGCGCGGTCCGTAGCGGGCTGCCACCTGTGAAGGATGCCCGCGGGCGACGATCAGCTCAAGTCGAGTTGGAGCGGGTTTCGATCAGCCGCCGTAATGGGCGGAGAAAGCGCAAAGGCGCCCGACCAACCGGGCGCCCTCGCGTCGGGCGAAGAGGCGTGTGCCTTCCTAGAGGCGCTCGCGCGCCTCGTCCTTTGCCTCCTCGAGCTTGTCCTTCCCCTCGCCGACCTGCTGCTGGGCCTCGCCCTGCCGCTCACGCAGCTCGTCGTCGGTGAGCTTGCCTTCCGTCTCCTTGAGCTTGCCCTCGAGCTTGTCTCGCGTGCCCTCCATGCCGGGTCCCCTTTCGCGGAGGCGTGGACTCAGGGCATGCCCGCGGCGCCTGACCGGAAAACCGCTGAGCTAGGCTTGTCCCGTGGAGCGGCTCGTCGACAGGCTCGGGCGGCCGATCCGGGACCTCCGCGTCTCGGTCACCGACCGCTGCAGCTTCCGCTGTGTCTACTGCATGCCAAAGGAGGTCTTCGGCCGCGACTACCCCTTCCTGCCGCGCGCCGAGCTCCTGACCTTCGAGGAGCTCGAGCGCCTGGCGCGCCTGTTCGCCGGGCTCGGTGTCGAGAAGATCCGCATCACCGGCGGCGAGCCTCTCGTCCGTCGCGATGTCGAGACGCTCGTCGCGATGCTCGCGCGCATCCAGCGCCTCGACCTCACGCTGACCACGAACGGCGCGCTCCTCGCGCAGAAGGCGCAGGCGCTCCGGGACGCGGGGCTCGACCGCATCACGGTCAGCCTCGACTCGCTCGACGACGCGACCTTCCGGTCCATGAACGACGTGGACTTCCCGGTGGCGCGCGTCCTCGCCGGGATCGACGCCGCGCTCGGGGCCGGGCTCGACCCGGTGAAGGTGAACGTCGTCGTCAAGCGCGGCGTCAACGACGACGGCGTCGTGGCGATGGCGCGCGCCTTCCGCGGCACGGGCGTCGTCGTGCGGTTCATCGAGTACATGGACGTCGGCCACACGAACGGCTGGCGCCTCGACGACGTCGTGCCTGCCGCCGAGGTCGTCGCCGCGATCGACGCGGACTACCCCCTCGAGCCCGTGGAGCCGGGCTACCGCGGCGAGGTGGCGAGCCGCTGGCGCTACCGGGACGGGAGCGGTGAGATCGGCGTCATCTCCTCGGTTACCCAGCCCTTCTGCAGCGACTGCACACGCGCGCGGCTCTCGGCCGACGGCAAGCTCTACACCTGCCTTTTCGCCGTGCGCGGCCACGACCTGCGCGCCCTACTCCGCGGCGGTGCCTCCGACGACGAGCTCACGGCCGCCCTCCGCGGCATCTGGGGCGCCCGCACCGACCGCTACTCGGAGCTCCGCTCCGCGGAGACCGCAGGCCTCGAAAAGGTCGAGATGTCCTACATCGGCGGCTAGCCGGGCGTACGAAAAGACGGGGGAAAACCGAACCGACCCGCTCGATAGACTTTTCGGCGTGACTGCCCTCGGACGTCACCTTCCGCGCGGGTGGAGAGACTTGTTCTTCCAGCTCTCGCTCTGGCTGGGCTTCGCGCTCGTCTACCAGCTGGCGCGCGGAATCGCCGACCGGAGCACCTTCGAGGCGATCCAGAACGGCATTCTGGTCATCGACGCGGAGCGCGCCATGCATGCGCTCGTCGAGCTCGACATCCAGCGCACCATCCTCCATGGCGGGAACCTGGCGCTCGAGGCTGTGAACTGGACGTACTGGCTCTCGCAGTTCGCGGTGCTCGGGATCGCGCTCCTCTGGATCTACCTGTTCCGGAACGACGCGTTCACGACCGTGCGGAACTGGATCTTCGCCACGAACCTGCTCGCCCTCGTGGGCTACGTGCTCATGCCCACCGCACCGCCGCGCATGTTCCCGGAGCACGGCTTCGTGGACACGCTCGCGCAGTCGGCGTCGGTGAACCACGGCAGCGGCCTCATCGAGCTCGCCTCGAACCCGTTCGCGGCCATGCCGAGCGTCCACTCGGCGGACGCGTTCATCATCGGGTTCGCCATGGCGACGCTCGTCAAGAGCCGCTGGGCCGCGATCCTCTGGACGTTCTGGCCCACGTGGGTGTGGTTCTCCGTCATGGCGACCGGCAACCACTTCTGGCTCGACATCGTGGCCGGGCTCGGCATCGCAGTGGTGGGAGGCACGATCGTCTCCTGGGCGCAGGAGGGCCGCCTGGCGGCGTCCCCGGCGCTCTATCCGTGCCGTCCCTGCAGTCGGTGGTAGCCTCGCGGCGGTCGTGAGCCGCCCGGAACCAGCCGAGCCCCCCAGACGGACATACCAGGACGAGGTGCGCCGCGTCGCGAGCCGCTCCATCGCGGGGCTCGAGCGCACGAGCCTGACGCCCGACACGCTCACCGTCGCCGGCGTGGGGCTCTGCATCGCCGGCTCCGTGGTCGTCTACTTCGAGTACGCCTCCCACTGGTTCTTCTTCGTCGGAGGCTTGCTGTTCGTGATCGGGAGCGTCCTCGACATCCTCGACGGCGCCCTCGCGCGCCGGAGCGGGAAGGGGACGCCGTTCGGCGCCTTCCTCGACTCGACTGTCGACCGGGTCGGCGAGGGCTTCATGCTCGGTGCCGTGGGGCTCGTGCTCATGCGCGACGGCTACGAGTGGGGCGTCGCGCTCGCGTTCGCGGCGATGGGCGGCTCGTTCCTCGTCAGCTACACGCGGGCGCGCGCCGAGGCGCTCGGGCTCAAGGGGAACGTCGGCATCGGAAGCCGGGCCGAGCGCGTCGTCGTCCTCTCGGTCGGGCTCGGTCTGGCGCCTTTCCACGAGCTCGTCCTGCCGATCACGATCGCACTCCTCGCGGCGACGGCCTGGATCACCGTCTGCCAGCGAGTGCTATCAGTCCGTCGACAACTCCGCGGTAGCTGATACTCTGCTAGCAGCTTTATGGCTGCTAGCAGAACGAGTCTCCTCGTCCGTATGCCCTCGTCGCTCAAGCGAGCACTCGCTCGTGAGGTCTCGCGGCGGCAGGGAACGATGAACGACGTCGCCGTATCGATCCTGGCCGAGCGCTTCGGCGTGGACTTCGAGCCGAGCGGGCGCCGCGGCGGATCCACCCCCGGAGCGAGCGGCGCGGTGCTCCTGCGCGTCCCTCCTCGCCTGAAGGCCGCGCTCAAGGACGAAGCGGACAGCTCCGCCAGCACGACCAACCAGCTCGTCGTCGACACGCTCACCGAAGAACTGACAGGAAGGGAACCGATGGCTCAGACGAACGGCAAGACGAACGGCAGAGTGCGCTCCCAGGACAAGGTGCGGGTCGCCATTATCGGCGTCGGCAACTGCGCGAACTCGCTCCTCCAGGGCGTCGGGTACTACAAGGACGCCGACCCCGAGGCCTTCGTCCCCGGGCTCATGCACGTCGACCTCGGCGGCTACCACGTCCGCGACGTGGAGTTCACCGCCGCCTTCGACGTCACCAGGGACAAGGTCGGCAAGGACCTCGCCGACGCGATCTGGGCCCACCCGAACGACACCTACAGGTTCGCCGATGTCCCGAAGACCGGCATCACGGTCTCGCGCGGCATGACGCACGACGGGCTCGGCAAGTACATCTCCGAGGTCGTCGAGAAGGCGCCCGGCGATACGGACGACGTCGTCGAGATCCTGCGGGAGACGAACACGGACGTGGTCGTGAACTACCTCCCGGTCGGCTCCGAGGAGGCGACCAAGTGGTACACGGAGCAGATCCTCAAGGCGGGCTGCGCGATGGTGAACTGCATGCCGGTCTTCATCGCCAAGGGCGGCTACTTCGGCAATCAGTTCGAGCAGCACGGGCTGCCGATCATCGGCGACGACATCAAGTCGCAGGTCGGCGCCACGATCACCCACCGCGTGCTCACGAGCCTCTTCCGCGAGCGCGGCGTCCACCTCGACAGGACGATGCAGCTCAACGTGGGCGGGAACTCGGACTTCCTCAACATGCTCGAGCGCGAGCGCCTCGAGTCGAAGAAGATCTCGAAGACGAACGCGGTCACGTCCATGCTCGACTACGACATGGGCGCGGACAATGTCCACGTGGGCCCCTCCGACTACGTCCCGTGGCTCACGGATCGCAAATGGGCCTACATCCGCATGGAGGGCACCTCCTTCGGCGACGTGCCGCTGAACGTCGAGCTCAAGCTCGAGGTGTGGGACTCGCCCAACTCGGCCGGCATCGTGATCGACGCCGTCCGTCTCGCGAAGCTGGCGCTGAACAACGGCGCCAGCGGCGCCCTCGAAGGCCCGAGCGCCTACCTGATGAAGTCGCCGCCCAAGCAGCTCCAGGACGACGAGGCGCGCGACCTCACCGAGGCGTTCATCAAGAAGCACGCGCTCAAGACGGCCAAGACGGCCGCGAAGGCGTAGTTAGAAACGAGCGAAGGGCCGGCGCGGAGCCGGCCCTTCCACGTCTACCAGCTCGCGATCACGCGGCAGGGGCCGCCGGAGCCTTCCTCCCACGGGATCAGGCCGACGTAGGCGGTCGCACCGCGCGGCGGGATCCGGTCGAGGCCGGCCAGGTTCTCGAGCCCGTAGCGGTCCGTGGCCA
>JBOHAK010000098.1:0-9424 GCA_050697795.1 Gaiellaceae bacterium | reverse complement strand
CGGAGCGCGTTCCCGCCCAGGATCGCCGCCTCGTCCTCGGGGTCGAGTCCCAGCTCCCGCACCGGCTCGGCCGGCCGCTCGAGGCCCATGTCGAAGGGGTAGTCCGAGCCAAGCAGCACCCGCTCGGCGCCGGCGAACTCGATCACGGCCCGCAGGAGCATCGGTTCGTGGGTGACCGTGTCGAGGTAGAAGCGGCGGATCGAGTCGACGGGTGACTCGTCCAGACGCGAGCGCGCGTCCGGCTGGAAGGTGTGCGAATGCCGCAGGCGGCCGCGGAGCGCGAGGATCGCACCGCCGGCGTGTGCGAGCAGGATGCGGAGGCCCGGATGCCGTTCGAGCACGCCGGCCATGACAAGGTGGGCCGCCGTGATCGTCGTCTCCAGCGGGTTCCCCGTCGTGTTCCAGAGGTAGCAGTCGTTCAGCGCCTCGATGCCAAAACCGCGGGTCGTCGGGTGGACGAAGACGAGCGCGCCGGTCTCCTCGGCGGCGGCCCAGAAGTCGCGGAAGCGGTCGTGGCCGAGGTAGTCGCCGTCCACGCTCGCCGCCACCTCGACGCCGGAGAGACGCCCGTCCCGCATGAGCGCGACCAGCTCCTCGGGGCGTCCGAGGTCGATTGTGCCGAGCGCCGCGACGCGGTCTCCCACCATCACCGCGAGCGCCTCGTTCTGGCGCGCGGTCTCCCTGCCCACGAGGTTCACCCACGGGCAGAGGAGGACGAGGTCGACGCCGGCGCGGTCCTGCTCCTCGAGGATGCGGCCCGGGTCGACGAACTCGCGCACCGCCGAGCGGATCGCCCTTCCCCCGAGCTCGACGACCTGGCCCCGCTCGTCCCAGCGCACCTCCGCCCCGATCCCGGGGACGATCACGTGCGCGTGGGCGTCGACGACCGTCACGACCACACCACGAGCACGAGCCCGCCGACGACGACGAGCGCGGCGCCTCCCCAGATCTGCAGGGTCACGCGCTCCACGTGGCGGCCCATGAGGAGCGGGGAGAGCAGGAGGACGATCGGCACGGAGAGGAGGCCGAGGGCGAGGACGACGGCGATGTCCGAGTAGTCGAGCGCCGCCCAGCGCGCCCAGACCGAGAGGCCCACCATGAGGCCCGCGAGGAGCTTGAACCAGAGGGAGCTCCAGGAGCCCAGCGCGGGGCCGTCGACGCGCGGGCGCAGGGGGAGCGCGGCCGCGTAGGCGACGACGGCGACGACCATGCCGAGCGTGAGCCCGAGGAGCGGCGAGGGGAGGCCCTCGAGACCCTCCTTGATCAGCACGGGACTCGTCGCCCACGCGAGCGCGGTCGCGAGGCCGGGGAGGGCGTCCTCCCAGCTCACGCCCCAGCCGACCTCGGAGACGCGCTCGAGCGAGACGACCAGCGCACCCACGACGACGAGGCCGACGCCGAGCACCACGACCGGGGTCGGCAGCTCCTGAAGGAGGAGCGCCGCGATTGCGGCGCCGAAGACCGGGTTCGTGGCGAGGAGCGGACTCGTGCGCGCGGCCCCGATCCGCATCTGGCTCATGTTGAGGAGCGTCCAGCCGAACGAGAAGTGGATCACGCCGGCGACCGAGAAGTACGCGAGCGACAGCGCCGTGGCGTCGCCGAGGACGGCGAGGTCCTCGGTCGCCAGGCTCGCGACCACGAGCACGACCAGGGCCACGAGGAGCTGGAGGAACGTGGCCAGATACGCGTCGTTCATGCCCCCGACGGCACGTCTGTTGAGCGTCTGGAAGAAGCCGAATCCCAGGCCGGCCGCGGCGGCGAGCGCGGGGCCCGTCACGCTCCGGGCTGCTCGTCGCCCGGGGCGCCGTTCGCCTTGGGCGCGCCGTCGGCCTGCACCGAGCCTCCGAAGAAGAGGTCGGCCATCTCAGGGTTCGAGAGCACCTCGCCGGCGCCGCCCGCGAGCAGCACGCGGCCGCTCTCCATGACGACGCCGTGGGTCGAGAGCCGGAGCCCGAAGCGGACGTTCTGCTCGACGATCACGATCGTCTTCCCGGCTTCGCGCATGAGGACGATCGACTCAGCGACGTGCTTCAGCGCTTTCGGGTCGAGTCCGAGCGAGGGCTCGTCGAGCAGGACGACGCGCGGCTCGAGCATGAGCGAGCGGCCGAACTCGACCATGCGCCGCTGCCCGCCCGAGAGGTTGCCGGCCTTCTCGTCGCGGCGCTCGCGCACGATCGGGAAGATCTCCGCGACCTGGTCGTAGCGGCTCTTCACGACCTGGCGGTCGCGGCGGATGAGGTAGGCGCCCATGAGGACGTTCTCCCGCACGGTGAGGTTCGGGAAGAGGCCCTGCGACTGTGGCACCTGGACGATCCCGAGGCGGAGGATCTCGCCGGGGTCGCGCCCCCCGATCCCGTTCCCGTCGAAGCTCACGTCGCCCTTGCGCGGCGAGAGCAGGCCGGAGACGACACGCAGGACGGTGGACTTGCCGGCGCCGTTCGGGCCGACGATGCAGGTCACGGAGCCGCTCTCGACGCCGAGGTCGAGGTCCTGGAGCACGTCGCCGCCCCCGTAACCCGCGAAGACGCCGTCGAGCCGGATCAGCATCAGCGCAGGGCTCCCGTCGTCTCTTCGAGGACGAAGTCCTCGCCGAGGTAGGCGTCGAGGACGGCCGCGTCGGACTGCACGCGCGCGGGCGTCCCCTCGCAGATGCACTGCCCGCGCGCGAGGACGAAGACCGGGTCGCAGAGGCCGAGGACGAGCGGCATGTTGTGCTCGACGATCAGGAACGTCGTCCCCTGGCGGTTCAGCTCCCGGATCATCTCCGCCATGTGCTCGATGAGCGTCGGGTTGATCCCGCCCGCGGGCTCGTCGAGCATGATCAGCTTCGGGTCGAGCATCAGCACCTGCGCGAGCTCGACGAGCTTCTGCTGGCCGAACGAGAGCGAGCCTGCGCGCATGCCGGCGAAGCGGTGCATGCCGACGAACTCGAGGAGCTCGTACGCGCGCTCCGCCTCGGGCCCGCTGACCGCGTCGGCGCCGAGGCGCCGCCAGGAGAACGACTTGAGCGGCGCGACGACGTTCTCCTCGACAGTCATCTCGCGGAAGAGGCGCGTGATCTGGAACGTGCGCCCGATGCCGCGGTGGGCGCGCCGGTACGGGGGCAGCCTGTCGATCCGCTCCCCGTCGAACCAGACCTGGCCGCGGTCCGGCTCCATCGTGCCGTCGATCAGGTTGAAGAGCGTCGTCTTCCCCGAGCCGTTCGGGCCGATGAGGGCCGTGATCGTGCCCCGCTCCACCGTGAGCGAGACGTCGTCCACCGCGCGCAGGCCGCCGAAGCGCTTCTCCGCGCCGCGGGTCTCCAGGAGCGGGCCCGAGCCCGCCGCGGTCTCCTCCGCCTGCTCCCGGTCGACGACGCGAAGCGGCTTGCGCTCCAGGCGGGCCCCGACCAGGCCGGCGGTCCTCGCCTCGCGCCGCCGCGTGAAGATCTCCCGCACGCTCGGGATGATCCCCCGCGGCAGCACCAGCACGACGAACACGAGCAGCGCGCCGAAGAAGATGAGGCGCTTGTTGGCGTCCCAGATCCCCGTCCCGAACCAGCGGTTGAAGTCGTTGTTCGTGATCTGGTTGACCGGCTCGAGGATGAACGCCCCGATGACCGGGCCCCAGATCGTTCCCCGCCCACCCAGAAGGACGGCGAGGACGACGAAGACGCTGGGGACGATGTCGAACATGTTCCTCGGGTCGATGAAGCTCAGGTAGTAGGCGTAGACGCCCCCGGCGGCCCCGATCCAGACGGCGCTCGCGACGTAGGCGAGCGCCTTGTAGATCGGCGTGTTCACGCCGACCGAGGCCGCCTTGTCCTCGTCCTCGCGGATGGCGATGAGGCCCATGCCGAACTTCGTCCGCCGGATCCACCAGGCCATCGCGACGGAGACGAGCAGTAGGCCGAAGAAGATGTAGTAGAAGGGCAGGTTCCCCCACTCGCGCGGCCACGTCGGCAGCGGCAGCGAGAGCCCACGGTTCCCGTACGTGAGCTCCGTCCAGTTCAGCGCCACGAGCTGCATGACGAACAGGAACGCGATCGTGAGGATCACGAAGGAGTGCCCGCGCGTGCGCATGATGATCGGCCCCACCGCGGCGGCGAAGAGGCCGGCGACGATCGCCGAGATCGGCACGAAGTAGAACGGGTTGGCGCCGCCCTGGCCGAACTCGTCGGGCCCGAACACGCGCAGAGACAGGATGGCCGTCGTGTACGCGCCGATGCCCAGGAAGACCGTCTGGCCGAGCGAGACGTAGCCCGCGAAGCCAGAGATGATGTTCCAGCCGCTGGCCATGATCGCGAGCAGCAGCGAGAGGATGATGATCGTCTGGTAGTACCGGTTGTCCGAGATGGCCGGGAAGACGAGGATCGTCACGAGCAGGGCGCCGATCCCCAGCGCGCCGGCGTGCCTCGCCAGGAGGCGGGGTGCGGCCGTCACAGCGCGACGTCCTCCCTGAGCTTCTGGCCCATGAGCCCCTGCGGGCGCAGGAGGAGCACGACCATGATCACGACCCACGGGACCATGGTCGCCCACTGCGGCGAGATGTAGGTCTGCGTCATCGTCTCGGCGACCCCGAGCAGGAGGGCGCCGACGACGGCGCCGGGCAGGCTGCCCATCCCGCCCAGGACGATGATCCCGAGCAGGCGGGAGATCCAGGCGTAGTGCGAGCCGGGCAGGAAGGGGTAGAGCACGGCGGCGATCGAGCCGCCGGCGCCGGTCGTGGCGACGCCGATCGCGAAGGTGAGGGCCGCGACGGTGCTCGGCCGCACGCCGACGAGCCGCGCCGAGCTCATGTTCGCCGACACCGCCCGGATCGCGCGCCCGAGCCACGTCACCCGCAAGATCACGTAGAGGATCGCGAGCACGCCGATGGCGATCGCGCAGCCGTAGACCTGGGCCTTCCGCAGGTAGATGTCGCCGATCGTGAAGGACTGGTTGAAGTAGTCCGGCGTGGCGCGGTGGAGCGTCGCCGTCCAGACCGAGCCCATGACGCCCTCGATGATGAGGGCCAGCCCGAACGTGAGGAGGACGGACGTCGACGGCGGCTTCCCCTGGATCCAGCGGATCGTCGTCATGTAGAGCCCGTAGCCGATCAGGAACATCGCCGGCGTCGTGACGAGGACGCCGAGCAACGGGTCCAGCCCCGTCTCGTTCCAGGCGGCCCACGTGATGAAGGCGGCGAGGATGATGAGCGCACCCTGCGCGACGTTGATTACGTCCATGACGCCGAAGATCAGCGTCAGGCCCGAGGCGAGCAGCGCGTACACGCCTCCGAGGAGGAGGCCGAGGACGATGGCTTGGATGAGCTGAGTCACTCTTCGGTCCCGGAGCCGGTGGCCGGCCGGGGATTCGTGGGCTCCCCGGCCGGCTCCGCCTCGTGCTTAGTCGGTCGCTAGCGACCCGACCACGGAGGCTTGGGGTTGACGATGGTGTCGGAGGTTGCCGCCTCCTCGGGCAGGACGATCTCCTCGTTGCCGTTCTGCCACTGCGCGAGGAGGAACGCCTGCTCGGGGGCGCCCGTCTCGTCCCAGCTGAGCTCGCCGAGGATGGTCTCCACGGAGTTCTCGTGCAGCCAGTCCTTGAGCGCAGCCTGGTCGTCGATCGAGCCGACGTCCTCGACGGCCGCCTGGAGGACCTGGGCGGCCGCGTAGCCGTCCGCCGCGTCCTCGGCCGGATCCTCGTCGAACTTCGCGCGGTAAGCCGCGAGGAACTCCTCGTTTCCAGGCGTCGGCGACTCCACGTGGTAGCTCACCGCGTAGAAGATGCCCTCGGTGTTCTCGACGCCGATCGCGTCCGAGTACTGATCCGCGAACGACGGCGTGGACGCCTGGAACATCTGCTGCGGGCTGTAGCCCGCCGCGCTGAGCGCCGTGATGAGGTTGACGCCGTCCTGGAGCCCGGCCGAGCCCTGGGCGATGACGTCGGGCTGCTCGGCCGCGATCGCGGACGCGATCGCGTCGAAGTTGACGGTCTCCGGCGGGTAGATCTCCGAGTAGACCGTCTCGACGCCCGCCGCCTCGAGCTGCTCCTGGATGCCCTCGGCGACAGGGGCGCCGAAGGGGTCGTCGGCCGCGACGTAGGCGGCCGTCGCAGGCTTCTCGCCCTCGGGGAGGTTCGCGACCCATTCCGAGAACAGGTCCGCCTGGTGCGGCGCCGTCGCCTGCTGGGCGAAGAACAGGTACTCGAAGCCGCGGTTGAACATGTCGGGCGAGCCGCCCGCCGGCTCGACGTACACCATCTGCGCCCGCTCCGCGACGGCCGAGGCCGGGATGTTGAGGAGGGACGAGAAGGTGCCGAGCAGGAGATCGACCTGATCCTGGTCGATGAGCGCGTTGTAGTCCGTGACGACGAGGTTCTGGTCGGACTGGTCGTCCTTGATAACCATCTCGACCGGGCGCCCGAGGAGGCCGCCGGCGTCGTTGACCATCTCCATCCAGACCTCGTAGCCCCGCCTCGCGGCCTCGCCGGGCTCGGCGAAGTCGCCGGTCAGCGGCAACGAGGCGCCGATCCGGATCGGGTCGCCGCTCGCCTCGCCGTCACCGGTGGCACCGGTATCGGCGGCGCCCCCGTCCCCGCCGTCGTCGTCGTCGTCGCCACCACAGCCGGCGGCGAAGACGAGCGCCAGGAGAACCGGAAGCAGGGCGAGGAGCCAAACAATCCTTCGCATGTAGGACACCTCCGTTGTCGCGGTTACCGATTTCCGAGGCAACCCGCCCGCGGTGCGGCGACGCCTCCGCCCCCACGCGCTCCGGCCCTCAGACGACATGGACCTCGATCCCGAACTCGTTGATCGGAGCCGCTCCGTCCTCGGTCACGTGGAGCGTGTTCTCGATGCACGCCGAGCCCACTCCGGGGACGAAGATCCCGGGCTCGACGTTGACGAAGCTCCCTGGCCGGAGCTCCGCGGTCTCCCCGCGCGCCACGACGGGACGCGACGAGGTGGTGATGCCGGTCGTGTGGCCCAGGTAGACGTGGTTCGAGTAGGCGCCGTAGCCGGCGTCGACCGCCACCTGGTTGGCGGCCTCCCACAGGTCGCCGCCGCGGATGCCCGCCCGGGCCTGGGCGAGCATGACCCGGTACATCTCGGCGGCCACCGCGTAGATCTCGCGCTGGGCGGCGGACGGCTCGCCGACCGAGATCGTCCGGTCCGTGTCCGTGTAGCACCCGGCGTAGGACGCCGAGAGGTCGAGCCAGAACATCTGGCCCTCCTCGAGCGGCCGCGCGGCGTAGAGGTAGGGCCGCACGTTGGAGACGACGTCGCTGAAGGAGCCGACGTTGATGTGCGTGGACATGCCGCTCCCGTGCAGGAACTCCGCCCCGAGCGAGGCCATGCGCTCCAGCGAGCGCAGGCACAGCTCGTACTCCTGGACTCCGGCGCCGGCGGCCTCGACCGCGGCGGCGAGCCCGGCGTCGGCCACCTCCGCCGTCCGGCGGATGTTCTCCGCATCGTAGGCCGACGGCGCGGCGACGAGGTCCTGCCACACCGGCAGGCCGTCCCCGAAGGCGGCGTCCGGGAGGGAGGCCGCGAGCACGTCCGTGTAGACGGCAGGCATCTCGCCGGAGAAGAGGCCGATCCGGCCGCCGGCGAGACCGGCGCCCGCCACCGCGTCGCGGATCGACGCGCGGAGCTCGTCGGCGAGCCAGCGCCGGGCGGGGCTCGGGTAGGCGCGGACGTCCTCGACCCACGACATCTTGCGCGCCTCGTCGAGGTGCCAGGCCTGGTCGACGAGCAGCACGGGGTCGCGCTCGAGCGGGATCACGAGCAGCGAGCTCGCCGTCGGGAAGACGTGGACGTAGCCGGCCAGGTAGCGGATCGGGTCGTGGTTCGCGCCGGCCGAGCCCCAGACGAGCAGGCCGTCGAGCCCGTGCTCCTCCATGGCGGCGCGGACACGGCGGAGCCGTCCGTCGCGCTCCTCCCGGGGCGGCTTGGGCGCGAGGCCCTTCGACTTCTCGAGCTCGGCCGCGATGTCGAGCAGATTGGTCATCGGTCGCGCTCGTTCAGGGCCAGGAGCCGCAGCTCGGTCATCTCCTCGATCGCGTAGCGCACGCCTTCCCGGCCGAGACCGGACTGCTTGACGCCGCCGTACGGCATGTGGTCGATGCGGAAGGTGGGGACGTCGTTCACGACGAGGCCGCCCACCTCGATCTCGTCGAAGGCGCGCCGGATGGTCGGCCAGTCGCGGGTGAAGATCCCGGCCTGGAGGCCGTAGTCGCTGCGGTCGACGGCGGCGATCGCCTCGCCGACGTCCTCGAAGCTCGAGACGGCGACGAGCGGTGCGAAGGCCTCACGGCACGAGACGCGCATCCGCTCCTCGACCCCGCCGAGCACCGTGGGCTCCCAGAGGCGGCCGTCGTGCCCCCCTCCGGCCAGCACCCGGGCGCCGCCGGCCAGGGCCTCGTCCAGCCACTCCGCCACGCGCGCCGAGGCGCCGTCGTCGATGAGCGGTCCGACGTCGGTCTCCTCCTCGAGCGGGTCGCCGACGCGAAGCGCCTCCACGCGCGGTAGCAGCTCCGCCAGGAACGCCTCGTGCACGTCGGCGTGCACGTAGACGCGCTGCACCGAGATGCACGTCTGTCCCGCGTAGACGAAGCCGCCCCAGGCGACGCGCTCGGCGGCGAAGGGGACGTCGGCGTCCGCGTTCACGATCACGCCCGCGTTGCCGCCCAGCTCGAGGCTGACTCGCTTGCGGCCCGAGCGCGCCTTCAGCACCCAGCCGACGGCCGGGCTGCCGGTGAAGGTGAGCAGGCGGATGCGGTCGTCCTCGACGAGCGGCGCGGCCGTCTCCGTCGAGCTCGGCACGACGGCCAGCCCCCCGGCCGGCCACCCGGCCTCGAGCACGATCTCGCCGAGCAGGAGCGCGCTGGCGGGCGTCTGGGACGCAGGCCGGACGACGATCGGGTCGCCGGCGGCGAGGGCGGGTGCGACCTTGTGCACGACGAGGTTCAGCGGGAAGTTGAACGGCGTGATGCCGGCCACGGGCCCCAGCGGGACCCGGCGCACGTGTGCGATCCGGCCCTCCATGCCGGCCGCCCAGTCGAGCGGGACGATCTCGCCGCCGATCCGCTTGGTCTCCTCGGCCGCGATGCGGAACGTGAACGACGCGCGCTCCACCTCCACCCGGGCCGTCTTCACGGGCTTCCCGGCCTCGAGGGCGATCGTGCGCGCGAGCTCGTCCGACCGCGCGGCCAGGAGCGACGAGATGCCCTCGAGGATGGCCGCGCGGCGCCACGACGGCAGCCGACGGGTCTCCTCGAAGGCCTGGACGGCGCGCGTGATCGCCTCCTCGATCTCCTGCGGGCCGGCGCGGTGGACGACGGCGACGAGCCGGTCGTCGTAGGGGCTGCGCACCTCGATCGCGTCGCCGGTGAGGACCGTCCGCCCACCGACCAGCGGACCCAGCTCGCCAAGGAGGGCGCGCGCCGACTCGCCGGGGCGCGCC
>JBOHAK010000097.1:0-1881 GCA_050697795.1 Gaiellaceae bacterium | reverse complement strand
GTCGCGTAGCGGTCGTGGCGCGAGGCCCAGTCGCCCTGGGAGATCTCGTCGCCGAGGTACTCGCCCCCCGAGGCCTTGCCGATCTTCAGCATCCGCTTGGCCGAGGCGCGCACCTCGTCGGCGTTTCCGTACATGGCGAGCGCGACGACGCCCTTTACCCAGTCGGGCTGCGGGATGTAGGCCTCGTCGTCGCGGCGCAGGTAGGCGATCTTCCACTCGTCGAAGAGGACGACGCCGGCCAGCGTGGCCGCCCCCGAGCGCGCGAACTCGCCGGTCGCCCGCCAGGCGTCCTCGTACGAGCGGTAGGCGTAGAAGGCCGAGAACTCGGCCTCGGGGCGCTTGACCAGCTCGAGCGTCGCCTCGGTGACGATGCCGAGCGTCCCCTGGTGGCCCATGAAGAGGTGCTTCAGCTGGTAGCCGCTCGACGACTTGCGCACCTTCGGCCCACCGCCGTCGCCGACGCGGATGATCTCCCCGGTCGGGAGCACGATCTCGAAGCTGATGACGAGGTCGCGGGTGTGGCCGTACCGGCCGCCGATCAGCGACCAGCCGCTCGTCCCGATGCGCCCGCCGACGAGCGAGCACGGGTACGAGGCCGGGTCGTCGGGATAGATGAAGCCGTGCTGCCTCAGCTCCTCGGAGAGCTTGAGCATGTTGATCCCGGGCTGCACCGTGACCGTGCGGTCCTCGATGTCGAGCTCGAGGATCCGGTTCATCAGCTTCACGTCGACGACGATCCCGTGCTTCAAGGGAACGGCCCCGTCGGTCAGCCCCGTTCCGCCCGCGCGGGGGACGATCGGAATGCGCTCGCGGTTGGCGAGCTTGACCACCTCGGAGATCTGCTCGGCCGAGGTGGGGAGGACGACGGCGTCGGGCGCGAACTCGTCCCACCGGTGCACGGGGAACGGCGACGGGACGCGCGCGCGGTTGAAGCGCGCGGAGCGGCCGGTGAAGACGTGCTCCTCCCCGCAGATCTGGACGAGCTCGTCGAGGACGCCGTCGGCGATCGCGGTCGCCATCAGACCTCCAAGCCGGCCGACTGCGCGACCAGCTCCATCAGGTCGACGACCTCGACGTCCTGCTTCCCGCCCTGCTCCGAGAGCGGGCGCTCCGACCACACGCACGCGGAGACGAGCGTGTCGATCTCGAGCGCCTTCGCCTTCTCGACGCGCCGGCGGCTGATCTCGGCGGTCAGGTCGGGCCGCTCGATCCCGAGCCCCGCTCCCGCGCCGGAGCAGTACGACCACTGGGTCACGTGGTCGACGTCCTTGAGCGTCAGGCCCGGCATGGCGCGCAGGATCTCTCTTGGTTCCTTGTGTATTCCCTTTCGCTTATTGAGCCTGCATGCATCGTGGTAGGTCGCGACCCGCTCAATCGGGACGGAAAGCGTCAGCTTTCCGTCCCGTATCAACTCGGCAACGAGCTCGACGACGAGGACGATCTCGAAGTCGAAGTCGTCGCCGAAGTAGCGCGGGTAGTCCTCGGTGAAGGAGATGTAGTCGTGCGGGTCGAGGACGAGGATCCGCTTCGCCCCCACGGCCCGCCAGTCGGCGACGTTGTGCTCGGCGAAGCGCCGCGCCTGGTCGACATAGCCCATCTCGGCGGCCGGCCCGCCGCAGCACCACTGCTCCTGCATGAGGCCGAACTCGACGCCCGCCTTCTTCAGGATCTGCGCGACCGCCCGGGGGACGCTCGTGCGGTAGAAAGCCGCCTCGCAGTCGCAGAAGAGCACCGTCTCGCCGCCGACCGGCAGCTCGAGCCCCGCGGCCCAGTCGGCCACGTGCTCCTGCGAGACCGGCGTCCCGTTGAGAACGGGCTCGCTCTTCCGCTCGTCGGTGAGCTCGTTCCAGCGCTGCCAGTGCGGCTGGTGGATCCCGTTCT
>JBOHAK010000096.1:0-4556 GCA_050697795.1 Gaiellaceae bacterium | reverse complement strand
CCCCGTAGCCGAGCAGGCCGATGAGCAGGAACGTGGCGGCGTCGACGCCCTCGATCGGCTCGTCGCCGTAGACCGACCCGATCAGGACGAGCAGGAGCACCGGGAAGAGGAAGCTGAAGAACGCCGCCTCGCGGTTCCGCCAGACGAGCTTCTGCTGCGCCCTCAGCTCGTGGAGGAACCGCGTCATTCGCCGCCCTGCTCGCGCGTCAGCTCGAGGTTGACGTCCTCGAGCGTCGGCCGGGGCTCCGCGAGACGCTCGAGCTCGTCCCCGTCGGCGAGCGCCTGCGCGGTCAGCTCGTGGAGCACGCGCGTCGGCTCCTCGGTGGCGATGACCGTGTCGCTCCCGTTGCGCCGGAAGCGGATCTCGACCGACGCGTGGCCGGAGAGGAGCTCCTGCGGGGAGCCGGTGCCGACGATCTCTCCCGCCCGCAGGATGGCGACGCGGTCTGCGAGCCGCTGGGCCTCTTCCATGTAGTGCGTCGTCAGCAGGATGCTCTTGCCCAGCGAGCGCAGGTCCCGGATCGTGTCCCACGCCTGCCGGCGCGCGGCCGGGTCGAACCCGGTGGTCGGTTCGTCGAGGAACACGAGCTCGGGGTCGCCCACGAGCGCCAGCGCGAGGTCGAGGCGGCGCAGCTGGCCCCCGGAGAGCGTTCGGACGCGTGCGCCGCGCTTCTCGGCCAGACCCACCAAGTCGATCACCTCGTCAGGCTGCCGCGGCGAAGGGTAGTAGCCGGCGAAGAGCGCCACGATTTCCCTGACGGTCAGGAGGTGGTAGACGGCGGACGACTGAAGGACGATTCCGATGCGTGCGCGGAAGTCGCTCCGGGTACGTCCCGGGTCGGTGCCCAGGACGCGCACGTCACCGCCGTCGCGCCGGCGGTAGCCCTCGAGGATCTCGACGGTCGTCGTCTTGCCGGCGCCGTTGGGGCCGAGCAGGGCGAACACATCCCCGGTCTCCACCGTGAAGGAAATTCCGTGCAGGACCTCACGCTCGCCGTACGCCTTGCGCAGGCCCGAGACCGTGATCGCGCTCACGGCTGGCGAGGATATCGGTGTGCCGTGTCCGGTCCGGTCAGGAAGGCTGCGTCTCGCTCTGCGCCGCCGCGCGCCGCCGGGCCGGCCACCAGGAGAGCTCGCCGAAGAGCGAGACGAGGGCCGGCACGACGAGGGCGCGCACGACGAACGCGTCGAGGAGGACACCGACCGTCATGGCGAAGGCGAACTCGCGGAACTCGCGCAGCGGGATGAACGCGAGCGTGGCAAAGCTGAACGCGAGCGCGAGGCCCGCGATCGCGATCGTCCGCGACGCCCTGGGCGCGGCGGTGGCCACGGCGTCGCGCACGCTCGCCGTCTCCGCCTCCTGCCAGATCCGGCCCACGAGGAAGACGTTGTAGTCGGACCCGAGCGAGAGGAGGAGGACGGCGACGGCGAAGGGCACGTAGTAGGTGATCTCCTCGTGGCCGAGGAGTGTCTGGAAGACGAGCGTGGTCAGACCGAGTGTCACGGCGAAGGCGAGCGCGCTCGCGAACAGGAGGTAGAGCGGTGCGACCACGGCCCGCAGGAAGATCATGAGGAGGATCAGGTTGACGGCGAACGCCGCGACGGCGATGCGCAGGAGGTCGTCGGTGAGCATGTCCACGGTCTCGGCGGCCAGGGCCGTCTCGCCCGTGAACGCCGCGTTCGCCTCCTCGAAGCCGCTGTCGGCTACAAGCGGGTCGATCTCCTCGCGGAGGCGGTCGAGCGTCTCGATGGCGGGCCCGCCGTGCGGCTCGTCCTCGAGCACGAGGAGGAAGCGTCCGGCGGGCGCCGCGTCCGAGACGACAAGGCCCTCGATCTCGCGCGCGGCCTCGTCGCCGGGGCCGACGACCGCCGCGACGCCCGGCTCGGCCGCGAGCCGCTCCTGCAGCCGGGCGAAGCTCCGCTCGTCGAGCGGGCCGCCCGCCTGCTCCACGAGCAGCACCGTGGGCGCCAGGATGCCCGGCGCGAAGCCTTCGCCGGCCGCGAGCGCCGCCCGGCGCTCCTCGCTCTCGGCAGGCAGGCCGCGGATGGCGGTGAACCCCAGCTCGGTCTCGGCGAGCCCCCGGCTCGCGGCGGCGGCCAGCGCGAACGTGATGAGGAGGACGACGACCGCCACCGGCTTGGATGTGGCGAACTGGGCCAGGCTCTCGGACCACGTCTCCACGCGGCGACCACGGCGGCCGACGCGCTCCTCGCGGGGCGGAGCAGCGGCGAGCGACGGCCGGAAGGTCGCCCTGCCGCCGATGGCCATCAGCGCGGGTACGAGCGTGAGGGAGACGGCGAGGCTGACGACGACGGTCAGGGCCATTCCGGGTCCGAAGGCGCGGAAGAACTCCAGCTGCCCGGCGAGGAGTGCGGCCGCGCCGCAGGCGACGATCAGGCCGGCGGTGGCGACGATGGGCAGGAACTGGGCGGTCGCGCCGATGGCCGCCTCGACAGGAGGCTCTCCCCGGGTCAGCCGCCTGCGCATGGCGGAGAGGAAGAAGACCGAGTAGTCGGTGACGATGCCGAGCAGGAGGACGACCATGATCGGCTCCACGTCGCTCGGCACAGCGACGCCCCACTGCTCTCCGACCCATGCGGCGACCCGGACGGCGACGAGGTAGGCGATCCCGGCCCCGAAGAGCACCGCGAGCGGGGCGCCGAGGGCCCGGTAGTTCAGCGCGAGGATCGTGAACACGAGGAGGATCGTCGCCACCGTCACCCACGGCAGCGCGCCCTCGATCTCGCGCCACTGGGCGAGGCGCGCCGGGACGCTGCCCGTCACCCCGACGAGCGCGTCCTCGGGCTCGCCGGCCTCGCGGGCGGCCCAGTCGCGCGCGATCCGGGTCTCGTCGCCGATGGAGGTGCCGGGCGCGAAGAAGAGGAAGGTGATCGCGGTCGTCGAGTCCTCGCGCGAGCTCGGGACGAGGCGGGCGGTATTCACGAGCGGAAGCGCGAAGGAGATGCCGTCGCCACGGTCCTCCCGTGCGGTGACGGCCCGCTCGACCACGCGCGTCTGCGCGTCCTCGCTCAGCCCGTCGGGATCGCGCTGCACGACGGCCGTCTGCGCGGTGAGCGGTACGGAGAAGAGCTCAGTCGCGCGCTCGGCCGCGCGCACCGCCTCGGCGTCTTCGGGCACGAGTTCGGCGAGCGACGCGCTCTCGGCCTCCTGGAGGCTCGGAAGCCAGAGGGTCGCCGCAGCCGCGACGGCGAGCCAGACGGCGACGACGAGCCACCGCAGCCGGACGACGGTCGTGGCGAACGCCTGCACGAGCACGAGGGCTAAACGGGGTGCAGCGCGATTCGGATCCGGGCCCGGGCGCGTTCGTGCGAGACTGGGCGTGGATGGCCACGTATCGCTACGTCGTCGCCGACGTCTTCACGGACCGCCCGCTCACCGGCAACCAGCTCGCCGTCTTCACCGACGCGCGCGAGATCCCCGAGGCCGACCTCCAGCCGCTCGCGCGGGAGATGAACTTCTCGGAGACGGTCTTCGTCTACGAGCCCGCCGGCGACGGGCACGCCCGCATCCGCATCTTCACGCCGATGGACGAGCTGCCGTTCGCCGGGCACCCGGTGCTCGGGACGGCGTTCGTCCTCGCGGCGCCTCTCCAGCTCCCCGAGATCCGGCTGGAGACGGGCGCCGGCATCGTCCCCGTGCGCCTCGACCGCGACGAGGGGCGCATTGTGTTCGGACGCATGGAGCAGCCGATTCCGAAGGTGGAGACGTTCGACCGGCCGGAGGAGCTCCTCGCGGCGGTGGGCGTCGAGGGCTCGGAGCTCCCGATCGAGCTCTACGACCTCGGCATCCGCCACGTCTACGTCGGGCTCCCGAGCGAGGAGGCGGTCGCGGCGCTCGAGCCCGATCTCGCCGCGCTCACCCGCCTCACCGGCATCGTCGGCGTGAACTGCTTCGCGGGCTCCGGTGCCCGCTGGAAGACGCGCATGTTCGCTCCCGCCGACGGCGTGCCGGAGGACCCCGCCACGGGCTCCGCTGCGGGGCCGCTCGCCGTCCACCTCGCGCGCCATGGCCGGATCGAGTTCGGCCAGGAGATCGAGATCCGCCAGGGCGATGAGCTCCGCCGCCCGAGCACGCTCTACGCGCGGGTCGAGGGCTCGCCGGAGCGGATCGAGAAGGTCGAGGTCGGCGGCGCGGCGGTCATCGTCGCCCGCGGCGAGTTCCGCTTCTAGCGAGGCCTTTCCGGACGTGTCGGGGTCTGACCCCGTCGTGTCCCGCGCCTGGCGGCTGGAGGTGGGCGGCCTGCCGTTCGACGCGGGCTGCGAAGCGCTCTGAGAGACCCACCCCTGGGCCAGCTCACCTCGTGGGGGGGAGGCCGTCTCGCGGAGCCGCAGGGCCGCCTCCACTTCGCCGGCTCCGAGGCCTCGAACCTGCCGAGCTTCATGGAGGGAGCGGTGCGTGCCGGCGAGCGTGCCGCCGACGAGATGCTCGCGGCCGAGTAGATTCGCCCCGTGCGCCGGCTCCTCGTCTTCGTCAGCGCGACCGTCCTGCTCGAGTCGACGTTCTTCGCCGTCCTCGCGCCCCTGCTCCCGTACTA
>JBOHAK010000095.1:0-3355 GCA_050697795.1 Gaiellaceae bacterium | reverse complement strand
GCCCGCTTCCTACCCCGGCGGCGGCGATCCGCCGCGCGGCGACCTGCCCGTCGACGTGAAGGAGCGTGACGCGCCCGGTCTCCCCCCGCAGCTCGCCCTCCTCGACGAGTCGGCTCAGGCGGCCGTCGAGCGCGCGGTCGAGCTCCAGCGCTTCTCCGGGCAGGGCGGTCGGCTCCGGGACCGGGAAGACGAGGACGTCGGCCTCGACCCCCCCAGGCGGCGCCTCGACGACGACGATCTCCATGGGCGAGCCCGGATGCTAGCTGAGCCCCGGCGGAAGCGTGCCTCGTTCGAGGGATGCGGGTCCAGCCGTGCCCGCCGATACAAACGGAGCGCGATGAGCGCAGCAGCACCCTCTCCTCAGCCCGCACCCTCCCCTCGCGGGCGACAACCTCTCCCCGTCGAAGCCCTCCAGGATCTCCTAGGAGGGCTTCTCGTTGAGAGGGACCGTCTCCGCGACGAGGGCTCGGAGCTCCTGCTCGAGCGGAACCGCCGCGAGATCGTCCGCGTCCAGCGGGAGATCTGCTACGCGCTCATCGAGGCCCGCGGGCCGCTGACCGCCCGCGGGTAACGTTTCGCCGGTGCACGCCGGCGTCGATCCCAGGGGCATGGCCGCCCTCTCCTCGGGGCACTGGGCCACCGATCTCGCGCAGGGTTCGCTCCCGGCGCTCCTGCCCTTCCTCGCCGTCCGCTTCGACCTGTCCTACACCATGGTCGGCGCGCTCGTGCTGGCGGCGACCATCAGCTCCTCGCTGATCCAGCCGGCGTTCGGGCTCTGGTCGGACGCGCGAGGCGCGCTCTGGCTGCTGCCCGCCGGGGTCGCGCTCGCGGGCCTGGGGATGGCCTTCGCCGCCCTCGCGCCGAGCTACTGGCTCGTGCTCGCCGGCGTGCTGGCCTCGGGCGTCGGCGTGGCCGCCTACCATCCGGAGGGCTCGAAGTTCGCGAGCTACGTCAGCGGCAGGCGGCGCGCGAGCGGCATGTCGCTCTTCTCGGTGGGCGGCAACGTGGGCTTCGCCATCGGCCCGCTCCTCGCCTCGTTCTTCGTCATCACGCTCGGCCTGGGCCTCGACGGCGGGGCGCTCATCGCGCTGCCCGGCCTCGCGGTCGCGGTGGTCCTCGTGTACTCGCTGCGTCACCTGGCGGCCTTCGCGCCCGACTCCGAGGTGCAGGTCGCCGGGAGCCACGCGCGTGCTCAGTGGCGCGGCCTCTCGCTCCTCCTCGCCATCGTGGGCCTGCGCAGCCTCGCCCACATGGGCCTCTTCACGTTCATCCCGCTCTACGAGATCTCACGCGGCCACGGCGCCGGCTATGGGACACGGCTCCTGGCGCTCTTCCTCGTCGCCGGCGCGCTCGGCACGCTCATCGGCGGCCCCCTGGCCGACCGGATCGGCCGCCGGCCGGTGCTGCTCGGCAGCTTCATCGTCACCCCGCCGTTGATCGCCGCCTACGTGCTGGTCGGGGGCGCGGTCGGCGTCGTCGCGCTCTTCCTCGCCGGCATGGCGGTGATCGGGACGTTCAGCGTCAGCCTCGTGATGAGCCAGGAGTACATGCCCGGCCGGGTCGGCATGGCCTCCGGCCTCTCGATCGGCCTCGCCATCGGGCTGGGCGGCATCGCCGCCCTCGGGCTGGGGGCGGTGGCCGACGCCGTCGACCTAGAGACCGCCGTCCTCCTGACCGCCGCGGGTCCCACCCTCTGCATCCTGCTCACGCTCGTCCTCCCGTCGTCGCGCGTCGTGCGCCGCACCGAGCCCGCGCCCGCCTCCTTGTAGCAGTGCCCCTCCAGGCAATGAACGCCTGCTTCTGCCCCGCGATCACGCGGCGCCGGAGCCCACCCTCGCCCTCACCAAGGCTTCCTGCCTTGGCTTCGGTCGAGTGCGAACTCAGGCTTGGTGCTCGCGACGCAGAAGCGGGGCACCATCACCTGGAGTGGCACTGACCGCCCAGACCGCACGCGAGTTCTTCGAGCAGCTTGCCGCCCGCACGGCCGGCGGCTCCGAGCGCACACGCGGCCTGACAGCGACCTACCGCTTCGACGTCGACGGCGCGGGGAGCTGGCGCGTGGCCGTCGACGACGGCGCCGTCTCGGTGAGCGAGACGGACGCCGCCGCCGACTGCGTGATCGGCGTCTCCGAGGACACGCTCCTCGGCATCGTGAACGGCCGGCAGAGCCCGACGGGCGCCCTCCTCATGGGGCGGATCCGCCTCGAGGGCGACGCCGCGCTCGCCATGCGCCTTCGCGATCTGTTCTAGGAGCGGGCCCCTCGCTAGCGGCCTCCCGCTGCTCGGCGTGGACGCCCTCGCCCAACTCCTCGACGAGCTTCGCGCAGAACGCGGGCAGATCGTCCGGCTTGCGGCTCGTGAAGAGCCCGCGGTCCCCATCCGGTTTGCGCGTACCCGGTCCGCCTATCCGGCGCGTGCCGCCACAACTAGGGAGCGAGCCGCTCCAGAACCCAGCCGCCGCCGTCCCCACGCGCGTAGCGGAAGCGATCGTGGAGGCGGTTCGGGCGGTTCTGCCAGAACTCGAGGCGCGCCGGCGTCAGAAGGTACCCGCCCCACCACGGCGGCAGCGGCGGCTCGTCGCCGTGCTCGGCCTCGGCGGCCGCGTACGCGCGGTCGAGCGCCTCGCGACCCGGGATGACGGTCGTCTGGCGCGACGCCCACGCACCAAGCCGGCTCCCGAGCGGACGCGACCGGAAGTAGGCCTCGGACTCCGCGCGCGGCAGCAGCTCGACCCGGCCGGCGACGGTCACCTGCCGGCGCGGCTCCTGCGTCCAGTGGAAGACGAGAGCGGCGTGCGGATTCTCGGCGAGCTCACGGGCTTTGCGGCTCTCGGTGTTCGTGAAGAAGCGGAAGCCGTCCTCCTCCGCCCCCTTGAGGAGGACTGTGCGCGCGGACGGCAGGCCGTCCGCGCCCGTGGTCGCCAGCGTCATCGCCTCGGGCAGGGTCACGCCGGCGGCGCGGGCCTCGTCGAGCCAGCGCCGGAACTGCGCCATCGGGTCGGGAAGGAGGTCGGCGGCCTCCATCACTCCTCTAGCTCGACGAGGACGGCACCGCCGGCGACGCGGTCACCCTCGGCGACGTGGACGCGGCGGACGACCGCCTCGTACGGCGAGACGAGCGGCGTCTCCATCTTCATCGCCTCGAGGACGACGAGCGGCTGGCGCGGCTCGACGCGGTCTCCCTCGCCCGCGAGCACGCGGACGTCCACGCCGGGCATGGGCGCGACGAGCGCGCTCACGGCGCCGATGCCGGGGGTGGTCATCAGGGTCCTGGCCGCCGAGGGCGACCGCGTCGAGCCGCGCCAGCCGCTGGTCGTGCTGGAGGCGATGAAGATGGAGACGCCGCTCGTCTCGCC
>JBOHAK010000094.1:0-3836 GCA_050697795.1 Gaiellaceae bacterium | reverse complement strand
CCGCGACGTAGGCCGGCGAGCCGCTGCGCCTCCGCGGGCGCTCGCCGCGGCCCGCGGAGCGGCCCGGACGACCCGCTTCGCGGGCGGACACCGCGCCGGGCTCGTCCTCTTCCACGACGGGCGCGAGGTGCACCTCGCCTGGCACGTGACCGCGGACGCGGACGGCGACGAGGTCTACTCCTCGCTGGTGGACGCGGACAGCGGCGCCGTCCTGCGCCGCGCGAACAAGGTGGAGGACGCCCAAGGCGTCGTGCACGACTACTACCCGGGCGCGCCGGCGGGCGGGACCGCCACCCTGCGGGCCTTTCCCGCCGACTGGCTCGCTCCCGGGGCGCAAAGGCTCGAGGGCCCCTACGCGCACGCGTTCCTCGACTTCGACGACGACGACGAGGCCGGCCTGTCGTCGCCGTTCGGCACCGAGAACACGCCGCCGACGAGCGCTGATACCTGGAATCACCCGTTCACGGCGTTCACGAACGCCCAGAGCCTCTGTGCGCCGACGTACACGAGCGTCTGCTCCTGGGACAGCTACGACAACGGGCCGTTTCCAGACCCGCCAAGCTGGTACGACAACCGGCGTCAGAACAACGTGCAGGTCTTCTACTTCGTGAACGCCTTCCACGACTGGCTCGAGCAGTCGCCGATCGGCTTCGACGCGGCCTCGGGCAACTTCGAGGGCGTGGACAAGGTGGTCGCCCACGCGAACGACGGCGCGAACACCGGAAGCAACGGCACGTGGCTCGGCCCCAACATGCCCGACGACGAGCACCTGAACAACGCGAACATGTTCACGCCGCCGGACGGGTTCTCGCCGACGATGCAGATGTTCCTCTTCACGTCGTTCGGCCCGGGCGATCCCACGCCAGACACGAACGGCGGGGACGACGCCGCGGTCGTCTACCACGAGTACGCGCACGGCCTCTCGAACCGGCTCGTCACCGACTCGGAGGGCTGGGGCGCGCTCGACGCCTTCCACTCGGGCGCGATGGGCGAGGGCTGGAGCGACTGGTACGCGATGGACTACCTCGTCGAGCAGGGCTTCGCGCCCGACACGGTGGCCGCCGGCGAGGTCACGCTCGACCGTTACCTCGGCAACGGCGAGCCGACCATCCGCACGGAAGGGCTCGACTGCCCCGTGGCGCCGGCGAGCGCCGAGTGCCCGGGCGGCGACGACACGGGTGCTGAGGGCGGCTACACCTTCGGCGACATGGGCCGCATCTCGCCCGGCGGCGCCGAGGTGCACGCCGACGGCGAGATCTGGGCGCAGACCCTCTGGGACCTCCGCGGCGCCGTCGGCGGCGCGACCGCCCGCGGGCTCGTGACCGACGCCATGCGGATCTCCTCGCCAAACCCATCCTTCCTGGACATGCGCAACGCGATCCTCCAGGCCGACCAGGTGGCGAACGGAGGAACGAACGGGGCCACGATCTGGCAGGTCTTCGCCGAGCGCGGCATGGGTTACTTCGCCGCCGTCGGGCACGCGAGCGACACGTCGCCGGTCGAGAGCTTCGCCACCCCGCCCGATCCGGCCGACGGCGTTGGCTCCCTCACGGGGGTCGTCACCGACGCGGTGACGGGCGCGCGGCTTTCCGGGGTCCAGGTGGCCTTCCCTTACATCGGGCTCGCCGACACGACCGACGCGCAAGGGCGGTACTCCATCGCGAATGTCCCGGTCGCGACGTACCCGCGCGTCGTCGCGACACGGAGCGTCTATAGCAGGTTCGTGCTGGAGAACGTCCCGATCGCCGAGGAGGCGGAGCACGTCCTGAACGTCCAGCTGCGTCGCAACTGGGCGTCCGGCGGCGGCGGCGGCCGCATCGACGGCAACCCGCAGCCGGACTTCACCGCCTACGGCTGCGGCCCGAAGCATGCGATCGACGGATCGTTCCTGGCCGGCTGGTCGACGGAGGGCACCGCCCGCTCGATCACCGTCAAGCTCCCCAAGTACGTGGACGTGACCGGGTTCGCGATCGATCCGGGTGCCGTCTGCGGGGATCCGGACAGCGCATCGCTGAAGGGCTACCGGGTCCACGTCTCGCCGACCGGCGCGAGCGGGTCCTGGACGACCGTGAAGAGCAGCTCTTTCCTCCTCGCGGACGCGCACCGGCTCAACATGGTGGCGATCTCCAAGCGGCGCGGGATCCGCTACGTCCGACTCACTGCGCTCTCGAACCACAGCGGCGGCGCCTACCCGTATGTCGACGTGGCCGAGTTCGAGGTCTACGGCCCCACGAGTTTGCTCTGCTTCGGTGTCGGCGCGACGCGGGTCGGCACCGGCGGACGCAACACGATGAACGGCACGGCGGGCCGCGACGTCATCGTCGGTCTGGGCGGCGGCGACCGGATCGACGGGCGCGGCGGCAACGACGTCGTCTGCGCCGGGAGCGGCGCGGACGTCCTGATCGGCGGCGCCGGCGTCGACAAGGTCGACGGCGGCTCCGGGAACGACACGATCTACTCGCGGGACACGAGGAAAGAGCTCACGGTACGCGGCGGCGCCGGCCGCGACCGCGTCCGCAAGGACAGGACCGACCGGACGAGCTCCGTCGAGCGCTCCTTCTAGCGCTCCGAGCCGTAAAGGTCATGCCCAGGTGCCAGGCACCTTGACATGGCCATCGGGGACACACGACCGGCCGAACGGCTCGGGCCCTGGCGCGGTCCCGAAAATCGCGCTTCGAGTCCAAGATCGGCCCGAAGGGCCACGTCTCGGTGCCAGGCACCAGGACATGGCTGCGGTGGTCGCGTTCTTGGCGGCGGCCGGCCTACGCCGCGCGGGCAGTCTTGTCCGCGTACAGCCGGCGGTCGGCCGCCGAAACCAGCTGCTCCGCCGTCGATGCCTCGGCGGGAAGGTGGGCCGCGCCGGCGCTCACGGACAACCCCTCGGGCAGCCGCTCGCGCAGGCGCGCCAAGAAGCCCTCGACGTCGCGCGGGCCGGCTTCGAGGAGGAGGGCGGCGAACTCGTCCCCGCCCGTGCGGCCGGCAAAGTCGGTCTCCCGCACCGTGCCGGCGAGCGCCGTGGCGAAAGCACGTAGGAGCCGGTCGCCTTCCTGATGGCCGTACAGGTCGTTCGTCTCCTTGAAGCGATCGAGGTCGAAGGCGACGAGCGCGAGCGAGCCGCGGTAGCGGCGAGTCCGCGCCGCCTCGGCGGCGAGCTGCGCGTGGAAGGCGCGGTGGTTCAGGAGGCCGGTCAGCGGATCCCGCCGCGCCCGCTCGGAGAGCTCTCCCGTGACGCGCTCGACGTAGCCGACGAGGCATTGCTCGACTGCGGCCCGCGCCTCGGCCTCCCCGTGGCGCTCGAGCACCCGCGCCAGCACCAGCAGCTCCGCGGCGATCTCCTGCGGCGAGAGCCCGAGGCTCTCGCGCTCACGCGCGAAGTCCCGCGCGAGCGCATCCACGTCCTCGTCCTCGCCGAGGGCGGCGATGAAGGACGGCAGCGACCCGAGCTGGCCGAGCCGCCCGAGGCGTGCGAGCGAGGGGACGGCGCCGCCTGCGAGCGCCTCCTCGAGGCACTCGACGGCCAGATCCCACGCCGACGTCCGGACGACCCCCTGCACCGAGCCTCAGGGTAGGCGACGCGTCGGCTAGAATGCAGCGTTTCTTGCACCCGACCCGGCGGATCACGCGGGTGGCGGTGCCGGGCTTCCTGCCCGGTTCCACTCGCTCCCGCCGGCACGTGAAATCGAGAACCGAGGAGGAACAGTGTCCGTCGTCTCCATGCGAGAGCTCCTGGAGGCCGGAGTGCACTTCGGCCACCAGACCCGCCGCTGGAACCCCAAGATGCGCCGCTTCATCTTCACGGAGCGGGGCGGCATCTACATCATCGACCTCCAGCAGAC
>JBOHAK010000093.1:0-3521 GCA_050697795.1 Gaiellaceae bacterium | reverse complement strand
CGCGCCCCAGGCGGACGTGGCGCTCGTGGGCTGCCCCGAGGCCTTCGGCGAGGATCAGCCCGAGCGCGACCTCGAGCCCGCGCACGAGCGAGATCGCCACCGAGAACGGGTTCTCGCCCTTGGCCTGTGCCGTGAGCGTGCGCCGCCAGTCCATGTAATAGCGCGGGCTCGCGGCCGACTCCGTGGCGTCGAGCGCGGCCGGGGAGATGGACGCGAAGGCGAGTCCCGCCGGGCACATGAGCGCCTTGTGCGAGCTCGTGATGACGACGTCGAGGCCCCAGTCGTCGGTCTCCACCGGAACGGCGGCGAGACTCGAGATGGCGTCCACGGCGACGAGGGCGCCGGAGCCGGAGAGGCGGGCCGCGGTCGCCTGCACGTCGGCCACGACGCCGGTCGACGTATCCGAGTGGGTCAGGTAGACCGCCCGGGCGCCGCCGAGCTCCTCGAGGCGCGCGCCGATCTCGTCGGAGCTCGGCGTCTCGCCCCACTCGTACCGCAGCTGGTCGACGGCGAGGCCGTAGCCCTCGGCGATCGCCGCCCAGCGCTCGCCGAAGTAGCCGTGGGAGACGACCAGGACGCGGTCGCCGGGGGAGCAGAGGTTGGCGACGCCGCTCTCCATCGCGGCCGTGCCGGCGGAGGTGAAGAGGAGGACGTCGTTCGCGGTGCGGTAGACGGCCTGGAGGCCCTCGAGCACGTTTGCCAGCGTGCTGCGGAAGTCCGCCGACCGATGGTGGATCATCGGGAGGGCGGTCGCCGCCAGCACCTCGGGCGGCACGGGCGTCGGCCCGGGCGTCACGAGATAGCGCTTCTCGGGCATGCCTCCTGAGGTTAACTGACGCCGACCACGTGGAAGCGCTCCTCGCCTTCGCCGCCGCCCTCCTCTCTCTCAGGCTCGCGGGACTCCTCGCGCGCCGCCGCCGCGCGGGCGGACCGCCCCAGCTCACCGCGTGGGCCGCATCCCTCGCCGCTTATGCCGCCGCGTCGGGGGCGCTCGCCTGGGGTGCCGCGGCGGGCTGGGGCGACGAGGCCTTCCGGGTCTACTACCTCTTCGGCGGCCTGCTCACGGCGCCGCTGCTGGGGGTGGGCTCCCTCCTGCTCGCCGGGCGGCGCTGGGCGGCGCCGCTCGGCCTGCTCTACACAGGCCTGGCCGTCGGCGTGGCGATCGCCGTCCCGCTGACCGCCCCGGTGACCGGCGACTCGATTCCCGAAGCGCAGCAGCATCTCGAGTTCCTCCCCGCCCGGCTGCTCGCCGTCCTCGGCAACACGCTCGGGACCCTCGCCGTCCTGGCGGTCGCGCTGCTGACCATCCGTCGCCGTCCGCTCGGCAACGCGCTGATCGTCGCGGGAGTCGCCGTCGCGGCGGCCGGCAGCGGGCTGGCCGGGACCGGCGTCGCCGAGACGGCCGGCTTCGTCGCGGCCGCGGCGCTCCTTCTCTACGCCGGCTTCGTCACGCCCGGGCGCCGCGACCGGCAGGCCGGACACGACCGCTCCGTACCCGGCATCCTGCAGAGGTGAGCGTCCGGCCGGAACGGACCGTTCGCCGAGGAGGCCGCGAGGTGCGCCTCTCGAGCGCCGACCGCGTGCTGTTCCCCGAGGACGGCGTGACGAAGGGCGACCTCTGGGACTACTACGCCGCCGCCGCGCCCGCGCTCGTCCCGCACCTTCGGAGCCGGCCGTTCACCATGAAGCGCTTCCGCGAGGGAGCTGCCGGCGGCTTCTTCTTCCAGAAGGACGCGCCCAAGGGCATGCCGGACTGGATCCCGACGAAGCGGTTCCGCACCTGGCCGCGCGAGGGCGAGTCGCGGCTCGTCGACTTCCCGCTCGTGAACGACGAGCTCGCCCTCCTCTGGATGGTGCAGATGCACTGCATCGACATGAACGCCTGGTATTCGCGCGTCGACAAGCCCGAGCGGCCCGACTTCGTGCTCTTCGACCTCGACCCGCCGGACGGGGAGTTCGGCCTCGGGGTGCGCGTGGCGCACCTCGTCCACGGCCTGCTCGACGAGCTCGGCGTCCGCGGCTACGTGAAGACGAGCGGCGCGGACGGCGTCCACGTGCTCGTCCCCGTGACGCGCCGCTCGACGTTCGACCAGGCGCGCGAGTTCGCCGACGGCGTCGCGCAGGTTCTCGCCGAGCGCCATCCCGGGCTCGTCACGACGGAGTGGCGCAAGGCCAAGCGGCGCGGCGTCTTCCTCGACGCGCGCCAGAACGGCTGGGGGAAGACGATCGCGAGCGTCTACTCCGTGCGTCCGAAGCCCGGGGCGCCCGTCTCCACCCCGCTCCGCTGGGAGGAGCTGACGGAGGACGTCTCGCCGCG
Source organism: Gaiellaceae bacterium (assembly GCA_050697795.1). Classification (GTDB taxonomy): domain Bacteria; phylum Actinomycetota; class Thermoleophilia; order Gaiellales; family Gaiellaceae; genus JAIBJN01. The sequence goes on along the minus strand of JBOHAK010000093.1, from coordinate 1,204 downwards.
CGATTTCGGCATGGCGGAGGCGCTCGACCGCCTCGAGCGCCACGGCGACCTCTTCCGGCCCGTGCTCGAGGAGCCGCAGGCGCTCGCGCCGGCCCGCCGGGAGCTCGAGCAGCTCAGTCGCCGATCGCCTTGCACGACGCGCTTGCGGCGCCGGCCGTCGAACTCGGCGTAGAAGACCTGCTCCCAGGGCCCGAGGTCGAGGCGGCCGTCGGTGATCGGGAGCACGACCTGGTGCGCCATGAGCTGGCGCGTGAGGTGCGCGTCGGCGTTGTCCTCGCCGTTGTTGTGCCGGTACCGGTCGGTCGGCGCGTGCGGGGCGAGGCGCTCCAGCCAGTCGTCGAGGTCCTGGATGAGCCCCGCCTCGTCGTCGTTGACGTAGACGGCGGCGGTGATGTGCATCGGGTTCACGAGGACGAGCCCCTCGCGGATCCCGGAACGGCGGACGAACTCCTCGACGTCGGGCGTGATGTTGACGTAGTCCCGCCGGTCCGGCGTCTCGAAGGTCAGGTAGTCGGTCGCGTGTTTCATGGACCGGAGCGTAGACCCCGGCCACCCGCACGGCGGCGGTTCGGATGGCCGCACCGCCAGACGGGAGCCCGCTTCATTGTCGCGTCGCCCCGCGACCGGCAGCCTGGGGACATGAAGCCCGGCCCCGCGATCTCCCTTCCGAAAGGACGCAGGACCATGCTCGGAAAGATCTGGACGACCCTCTTCGTGGCCTATAGCGCAGCGGCTGTCCCACTGTTCGTGTGGGCGCTCGCGAACCTGGCGTGAGCGCCGACTCGGCGCGGCGCCCTCCGAGGGCTCGCGAGAAGACCACCCTGTCCTCCCCGGGCCCGTCGTAGTCGGACTGCGGCGGGCCCGGACCGTTTCCGGGGTCAGGCGCCGAGCTTCTCGCGCAGGCGGTCGTTCACGGCGCGCGGGTCGGCCTTCCCCTGCGTCTGCTTCATCACCTGGCCGACGAAGAACCCGAGCAGCCCCTCCTTGCCGCCGCGGTAGGCCTCCACCTGGCCGGGGTTCGAGGCGAGGATCTCGTCGATCACAGGGTCGAGCGCGGAGGCGTCCGAGACGGTCGTCTCTGCGAGGTAGCGCTCGGCGGCGAAGCCGTCGTCGGCGCTCGCCGCCAGGGCGTCGAGGAACGTCTGGCGCGGGATGCGCTCCCGCGCCTCGATGAGCTTCGCGAGCTCGTCTCCGTTCACGGCGC
>JBOHAK010000092.1:0-4120 GCA_050697795.1 Gaiellaceae bacterium | reverse complement strand
AGCAGGAGCGCGAGCAGTTCCTGCGCGAGATGGAGCAGCGCGGCTACCAGCGCGACTACGAGCCGATCCATCCGCGGAGCCGCTGGCGCGAGCTGGGCAAGAAGCTCTGGGTCCCGATCGCCGGCCTCGGCTATCTGATCTTCAAGTTCAAAGCCGTCGTCCTGGCGATCTTCAAGCTCAAGATCTTCGCCACCTCGGCGACCATGCTCGTCTCCGTCGCCGCCTACGCCTGGATCTGGGGCTGGCGCTTCGCCATCGGGTTCGTGCTGCTGCTGCTCGTGCACGAGCTCGGCCACGTCGCCGAGCTGCGCCGCCAGGGGATCCCAGCCTCCGCGCCGCTCTTCATCCCCTTCCTCGGCGCCGTCGTCGGGATGAAGCAGCTCCCCCACGACGTCTGGCGCGAGGCGCAGGTGGCGCTCGCCGGCCCGATCCTGGGCACCCTCGGGGCGGCCGGCGTCTGGGCGGCCGGGGCTGCGCTCGACTCCGACCTACTCGTCGCGCTCGCGTTCACCGGCTTCTTCCTCAACCTCTTCAACATGCTGCCGGTCTCGCCGCTCGACGGCGGCCGGGCCGCGGCCGCGCTCCACCCCGCCCTGTGGGCAGTCGGGCTCGCCCTCCTCCTCGGCCTCACGCTCCTGTGGCCGAACCCGATCCTCATCCTCGTCCTCGTGATCGGCGGCCTCGACGTCTGGCGCCGCTGGCGGGAGCGGCGGGAGCCGGGCGCCGCCGAGTACTACTCGATCGCGCCCTGGCAGCGGGCCGTCGTCGGCATCACGTACGTGGGCCTGACCGCGGCGCTCGCGCTCGCCATGAGCGCGACTCACGTCGAGCGCACGTTCTAGTCGGCGCATGGACGACCGGCGCATCCTCGCGAGCCACGACCACGCCGAGCGCCGGCACGTGCGCCAGATCGCGGACGAGTTCTTCGAGGGCTTCGACACGGTGGCCGACCTGCCCACGCCGGCCGTCTCGATCTTCGGCTCGGCGCGGGTGGACGAGGGGCATCCGGCGTACGAGGCCGCCCGCGACGTCGGCCGCCGCTTCGCCGAGCACGGCTTCGTCGTCGTGACCGGCGGCGGGCCCGGCGTGATGGAGGCGGCGAACCGCGGCGCGAAGGACGGCGGCGGCCTCTCGGTCGGCTTCAACATCGTCCTGCCGCACGAGCAGGAGTCGAACCCCTACATCGACGTCGGCCTGACCTTCCGGCACTTCTACGTGCGCAAGACGATGTTCGTGAAGGCGGCCGAGGGCTTCGTCATCTTCCCGGGCGGCTTCGGGACGCTCGACGAGCTCTTCGAGGCGCTGACGCTCATCCAGACGGGCAAGATCCTCGACTTCCCCGTCGTCCTCTTCGACACCGACTACTGGGGCGAGCTTCTGGGCTGGATCGAGTCCGAGCTCCTCGCCGACGGCATGGTCTCGCGGGAGGACCTCGAGCTGCTCCACGTCACGGACGACCCGGCCGACGCCGTTCGCACGGTCGTCACGTGCTACGAGGAGCGCTGCGCGCGGCGTTCCCCCGCCGAGCCTGCAAAGGCCGACGCCGAGTAGCCGGACGGGGACGGACGCCGTCCGTGGCGCCCGTCCCGCCCCGACCGTCTGGCGCCCGCTAGCGGACCTGCCGGCCCTGCTCGACCTCGCCTCGCCAGGCGCCGCTCTCGGCGCCGCGGCCCTCGATCAGGTCCTTGAACCGCTCGAGGTCGCCCTGCACGCGGCGCGAGTCGGCGCCGAGCGCGCTCCCGAGGGTCTCCATCATGCCCTCGGTCTCGTGCTCCATCTGCACCGTGACCCGAGTCTCTGCCTCGCCGAGACGGTGGAACGTCACGACGCCGGAGTTGCCGTGCCCCTCGATCGCCTTCCAGGCGACGCGCTCGTCGGGGTGCTGCTCCGTGACCTCCGCCGTCCACTCGTGCTCCTGGCCGCCGACGTCGGCGACCCAGCGCAGGTGCGTGTCGTCGAGCTGGCTGACCGACTTCACGCCCTCCATGAACTGCGGGAACTCCTCGAACTGCGTCCACTGGTTGTAGACGGTGCCGAGAGGCACCTGGACGTCGATCGACTCCTGGATGCTGGCCATTCTTGCCCCTCCTCTTGGTGTCGGGTGAGGGGTCCGGATACCCGCCGAAACAGGCGCGAAACGCGGGCTAGCCGCGCAGGCGCTCGACGAGCTTCCAGGCGCTGGGAAGTAGCGCCGCGGCGAGGTAGAGCTTGAGGATATCCCCGACGACGAAGGGGTAGAGACCCGCCTCGAGCGTCCCTTCGAGACCTGTCCCGATCTCGCGTGCGAGCCAGGGAAGGCCGAAGAGGTAGATGACGACGTTGCCGGTGAGCATGGCGGCGACCGCGGAGTTGAAGCGCCGGTCCCAGCGCTGCTGCGCCATCCAGCCGACGAGAGCCGCCGCGCAGCAGAACCCCACGATGTAGCCGCCGGTCGGCCCCGTCAGGACGTCCCAGCCGCCCTGGCCCTCGGCGTAGATAGGCGCCCCCAGCGCCCCGACGAAGAGGTAGAGGCCGAGACTGGCGAGGCCGAGCAGCGCGCCGAGCGAGGCTCCTACGAGGACGACGGCGAACGTCTGGCCCGTGATGGGAACCGGCGTGAAGCTCAGCGAGATCTTGACCTGCGCGGCGACCGCCACGAAACCGGTTCCGGCAAGGACGAGAAGGACGTCCGTCAGGAAGCCCGAGCGCGGAAACACCGCGAGCTTGAGAGTCGCCGCCTCCGGGTTCATCGCCGGCGGGACTCTAAACGACCTATCCGCTCGTCGGCAGGTAGAAGAAGTCGCCGGGCGGCGTGCGCCCCGGGCCGTAGATCGCCGTCGGGTTCTGCGGGACGTAGCGCGTGAAGAAGTCGTCCTCGCGAAGCACCTTGCTCCGCTGGTACACGGTGCGGTGGACGTTCACGTCGAAGCCGGGCCCGCCGCCCGCCGCCGTGCGCACCGAGTTCGGCGGGGCGCTCGGATCGACGGCGTACTGGAGCCTCGGCTGCGTGAGGTTGGTCTGCGCGCTCGTCGAGGCGACCACCTTCCGCCCCTGCTTCGTCCCGTAGAACGTGACCGTGAAGGTGGTGTCGGTGTAGCTCGTCTCGACGAGGATCGCGTTCTTCAGGTCGTTCGTGAACACGAGGTCGGGCCCGCCCCAGGAGACGGTCGCGTCGCGGCCGACCGGGTAGTGGCTGATGTAGAAGGAGTGGTTGTAGCGCGTCTTGATCGGCAGCCCAGCCTCGAAGGCCGCGTTGAAGACCGTGGTCGCCGTCTGGCAGACGCCGCCTCCGATCGAGGGGATGAGGACACCGCCGAAGATCATCTGGCCCTCGCGGAAGCCGCGTTCGGCCGTCCGCGGGCCGACCCGCTCGTTGTAGGAGAACGTCTCGCCCGGCCTGATGATCTCGCCGTCCATGTAGTCGCCGAGCAGATGGACGTTCCAGATGCGGTTGGCGGACGACTCGCCCATGTCCGTCGTGAACGTCGAGATCTGCTCGCGGATCCCGAGCGCCTTCGCCTCCTTCGTCGAGAAGTCCGCGGCGAGCGCGGTGAGCGCCACCACAGCCACCCGCCTCCCGGGCCCGCGGCCCGCGGCGAGCACGGCCTGCGCCGCCTTCCCGGCGTGGAGCGTCGTCCCAGGCCGGCCGGGCACGACGCGGACGCGCCGGCCGACGACCCGGAACGTGGCGTCCACGGGATCGCGCAGCCGGGCTGTCACCATCGGCAGCAGCGCTTGCTCGACGTCCTTCGGGTCGAGGGCGACGTCGTAGGTACCGCCCGCGCGGGTGAAGCTCATCGCCCCGGCGACCTGCCGCGGGCGGAGCTCGCCGACGTTCTCGCCCCTGAACCTGATCGCGATCGGCCCGGCGAGGATCGCCCGCGCCTCGGCGGCGACCGCCTCGGCCTCCTCGGTCGTGATCCCTGGCTCGACCGAGCGGATCCGGGCGGACACGGTCTCCGATCCGGCGAGGGCGGCCGTCTGCACGGAGGCGAGGAGCGGGTCGACCTCGACGTCCGTTCCCGGCCGGCCAGGACGGACGACGACGCGCGTCCCCTCCATCCTCAGGCCCGCGTTCACGGGTCGCGCCGTCAGGTCGCGGAGCGTCGTCCGCACCTCGCCGCGCTCGCCCGGGCGCAGG
>JBOHAK010000091.1:0-8773 GCA_050697795.1 Gaiellaceae bacterium | reverse complement strand
ACGGCAGTCGTCGGGACTACGAGGCGCACCTCGACTCCCCCGGCCGCAGCGCGGGTGATCGCGAGCGCGCCGCCGACGAGGAGGGCGCGCTCGCGCATGCTGCGCAGACCGCCGTGCTCCTCGGGTGTCGAGCTGTCGAAGCCGCGACCGTCGTCGGCGACTCGCAGGACGACGCCGTCGAGGCCGCGCTCGAGTCCGATCGTCACCTGGCTGGCCTGCGAGTGCCGCGCGACGTTGGTCAGGCTCTCCTGCGCGATCCGGTAGACGGCCAGCTCGGTGTCGGGCTCGAGCTTGGGCAGCGAGGGGTCGAGCCGGCGCTCGACGCGAATACCCGAGATCCGTCCGAACGTCGTCGTCAGCTCGGTCAGCGCGCTGACGAGCCCGAGGTGCTCGAGCATCTCCGGGCGAAGCTCGCTCGAGATGCGCCGCACCTCGTCGAGCGCCTGGCGGACGGCCTGCTTCGCCTCGTCGATCTCCTCCCGCTGATCGGGCGCGGTGCCGGCGATCGAGTCGAGATGGAGAAGCACTCCGGTCAGCACCTGGCCGACCTCGTCGTGGAGGTCGCGGGCGATGCCGACCCGCTCCGCCTCCTGCGCGGCGAGCACCCGCCGCCCGCTCTGCCGGCGCTCGGCCTCGAGCCGGTCGAGCATCTGGTTGAACGCGCGGACGACGCGGCCGACCTCGTCCTCGCGTCCGACCTCGAGGCGCTGGCCGGGTCGCAGCAGGTCGACCGCGTCCATGCGCTGCGCAAGGCGCTCGAGCGGCACGACCTCCCGCCGCAGGAGCAGGGCGTTGGCGACCAGCGTGATCGCGAGACCGGCGACGATGAGGAGCGCTTCGGTGAGTGCGATCGGCGCGCTGATCGTCACGGGGGTGACGAGCAGCAGGACCGCGATCAGGGCCAGGAGACCCGCGTTGACCGCGAAGACCCGCCAGAAGAGAGACAACGCTCGCAGCTCCATGCTGCGACGTTAGCGCCGGGCCCTGTCCACGGCGACCGTTCTGCGGGGTGCGCGCCCGCGAAATAGGGCCTTCGCTCCATGGCGACAGACGGGGGCCGAAGCCAGCATCGGCGGGAGGACGACCGTGGTTCCGGGGTTCCCGACAGAGAGGAGGCCGAAGTGAGCGCACGGGGTCTGGAGAGGGCGGAGACCGAGGCCCTGCTGGTCACGGCTAAGGGCTACGAGCAGCTCCGCTCCGAGCTCGAGACGCTGCGAACGGATGGTCGCCGCCGGATGAGCGAGCGCCTGCGCGAAGCGCGCGAGGACGGCCACCTGGCCGACAACCCGGCGCTCTACGACGTGTTCGTGGAGCAGGCGCAGCTCGAGCGGCGCATCGCATCCCTCGACGCTCGGGTGGCGTCGGCCCGGATCGTCGCGCCGGCGGCCGACGGCATCGCGGGGATCGGTAGCCGCGTGCGGGTGCGCGACGTCGCCGTCGGTGCGGTCGCCGAGTACGCGCTGGTCGGGGCGACCGAGTCGGATGCCGGCAACGGGCGGGTGTCGGTCGGCGCCCCGCTCGGGCGGGCGCTCGTCGGTCGGGGCCCGGGCGAAAGCGTCGAGGTCGAGACGCCGCGAGGGACGCTGTCGTTCGAGATCCTCAGCGTCCGCGCGCAGCCGGCGCCGCGGAAGGCCGCATGAGCCCCGCGGCCGCGCCCCGGGTCGAAGGTAAGGAGGCGGCGCCCGGCAGACACAGATCAGGCGTGAGCGAGGTGACGTTCAACGGTCTCGTCCTGCTGGGCGCGCCCGGGAGGGTGATGACGCCGCGTTCGGCAAGCGAGCAGCTTGTGGCCGAAGCCGGCGCGCGTCTCAGCGGGCGCCGGGCGCGTGTCGCCGATGTCGGGACGGGCGGTGGCGCGATCGCCGTCGCGATCGCGAGCGCGTGCCCCGACGCCGAGGTATGGGCGACGGACACCAGCCGCTGCGCCGTCCTCCTCGCCCGCGCGAACGTCCGTCTTCACGGACTCGAAGACCGCGTCTCCGTTCGCCACTGCGACCTGCTCGAGGACGTTCCGGCGCCGGTCGACCTGATCGTCGCCAACCTGCCGTACCTGCCGGACTCGACCGCGGCCGAGCATCCGGACCTGCTCGTCGAGCCCTTCGACTCCGTCTTCGCCCCCGGCGACGGTCTCGGGCCGTACCGGCAGCTCGTCGACGCTGCGCGGAGGTGGCTGGCCGACGACGGAGAGCTGCTCCTGCAGCTGCACAGGCGCCTTCTCGCCGCCACCCGCGCTGAGCTTCCCGATCTCGCCACTGCGTTCGACGTCTCGCCCTCGACGAGCGAGGGGGGCGTCGCTCTCGGCGAGGCGCTCGCGGCCGCTGCCGCCTGAGCCGCGACGGCCTCGTTCCCCGGCTGCGGAGTGGGGAGAAATGGGGTCGCGCACCGATAGCCGTCGAACGGCCGCTTCGCGACGCTGACGGGAAAGACGAGGGAGCCCAAGATGAGTGGATCGATCGTGTGCGGCGTCGACGGGTCGGCCGACTCTCAGGCCGCTGTCGCGTTCGCCGCACAGCTTGCAAGCCGGCTCGGGGCAAGGCTCGTCCTCGCCCACGTCGCGGAGTCCGCGCACATCCCGTTCGCTGCGGCCGCTCCCTTCGGGGGCGGGGCGGTGTCGATGGCCGTGACAGAGGAGATCGACGCGCAGGAGGAAGCCGCCGAGCGGCTGCTCGAGCGGGTCGCCGGCGCTTTCGGGCTGGCCGACGCCGAGCGTCGAGTCGTGGTCGGCCTGCCCGGCGAACGGCTCGCCGAGCTCGCCGACGAGGAGGATGCCGATCTGATCGTGGTCGGCTCGCGCGGGCGCGGCGCGTTCAAGGCTGCCTTCCTCGGCAGCGTCTCGAACAGCCTCGTCGGGGTCGCCCGCTGCCCGGTGCTGATCGTGCCGCCGGGAGCAGCCCGGGCGCGGTGAGCGGCTCGGGATCCGTGCAGTCCCGCGAGCGACGATTTGGCCGAAGCAGAGGGGCCGGGTACCCCGGCCCCTCCGCTGTCTTCGATCGGCGTGTCGACCTAGCCGGGGCCGCCGCCGCACGGCTCGCCGTCGCCGAACGGGATGTCCTCCCACCCGGTGCCCGGGTGGTCGTAGAGGCTCCCGTCCGCGGCCGCGTTCAGGACGGCCATCGTCGGGCGGACGAAGAGCTGCTCGAGCATGCCGTTGCTCTTTTGCCCGACCGAGCGGACCTCGTAGAAGATCGCGCCCTGCGTCTCGAACCCAGGGTCGCTCCCGTCCGGGCCGGGCCCGCCCAGGAGCATCCGGCTGATCACCGCGTTCGTGATGTCGATCAGCGGGTAGCGGGCCACGTTGCCGGACCCGAGGCGGGACACGGCGGCCGTCGAGATGAGGGCCATCTGCCGGTTGGTCAGCCACTGCTCGGCCGTCATCCGGCTCGGGTCGATCGAGCGCGCCCCGATCTGGAACGTGTTGAGCTGGTTCGTGCCCTCGACGACGGGGCTCTGGCCCATGTGGTGGAGGTCGAGGGCCAGTCTCGGCCTCGTCGACTCCCAGAGCTCGTACCAGGACCTCGACTCGGGCTGGCGGAAGAGCTCCCAGTCGCGGTTCAGGTCGATGCTGAGGGGCGTCGTGCTCCCCCGGATGTTCGCCGTCGCGCCGTCTGGGTTGTACATCGGGATGACGATCACGGTAAGCGCGTCGCGAATCCGCTCGGCCTCGGGGCCGCCGCTCGAGCCCAGGAACTTGAGGATCTGGAGGACGGCCTCCGTGCTGTGCAGCTCGTTTCCGTGAATCCGCGCCTGGAGCCAGAAGACGTCGGAACCGGTCCCGACGGTGGCGTAGAGGAGCTCGCGACCCTCACCGGAGAGGCCGGCGCTTCCGACCTCGACCCTGCCCTGGCTCGCCGCCTCGATCGAGTCGAGGCTGCGGGCGACCTCCTCGTAGCTCGGGAGGCTCGAGAGCTTGACCTGCTGCTCGTTCTCGAGACACGGTCCGCCGGGGACGCCGCTCGGCGGATCCGCCGTCGCCGGCCCGGCGAAGGTCACGGCCGCGACCAGCCCCAGGACGAGGGCGGGCAACAGCCATCTCTTCAGGTTCATTCTTTCCCCCTTCTCGGTCGGGTAGCCGTACGCGGGTCTCCCCGAGACGAGACCCCCCGCGCGCGAGCATGCCAGATCCGGCCGCGACGGGTCGGGCGAGCGCGAAGCGACGCCTACCGGCCGGGAACGTGCGTGAGCTTGTCCGGGTTCACCACCGACCGCACGGCCACGACCACGCCCTCGGCGATGTCGAGCGCCGCCACCCAGATCGCCTGCCCTCCGGGTCGTAGAAGACGACGCCCGGGTCGCCGTTGACGAGGGCCTGACGGTAGTCGTACCCACGCGAGCCGGCCTGGCGGCCCCAGCCGGACGGCGCCTTGCCGCCGCGGTCGCCGTAGACGGTCGCGTCCGCGGCTAGCACCTCGACGAGCCCCTCCGTGTCGCCCTCCTCCCAGGCGGCCAGGAAGCGGCCCGCGACCTCGTAGCGCTCCTCCCGCGAGACGTCGAAGCGGCGCCTCCCCTCCTGCACGTGACGGTGGGCGCGGGCGAGGATCTGCCGGCAGTTCTCGGGGCTCTTCCCGACGATCGGCGCGATCTCCTCGTAGGGATAGTCGAAGACCTCGCGGAGCAGGAAGACGGCCCGCTCGACCGGCGCGAGCTTCTCCAGCAGGTGCAGGAAGGCGAGCGAGAGCGAGTCGGCGGTCTCCGCGTGGCGGACGGCCTCGTCGCCGACGATCGGCTCGGGGAGCCACTCGCCCGGGTAGACCTCGCGGCGGGCGCGCGTCGAGCGCAGCTGGTCGATCGCAAGCCGCGTCGTCACGGTCGCCAGGTGGGCCTTCGGGGACTCGGCCTCGACGTCCGCCTCGTGGTAGCGCAGGAACGCGTCCTGGACGACGTCCTCGGCTTCGGCGACCGCGGCCTACGGTCGCGTGGACGCCCCCGCCGCGGCGAGAGGCGCGGCGCCCCTCACGCTGGATGGCTCGCCGCGCTGAGGTCCGCCTCAGGCGAGGACCGCGCTGACGCAGTCCGGCAGCCGGACGCGGAACGACGCTCCGCCGCCCGGCGCGTCCTCCACCCAGGCGCGCCCGCCGTGGAGGGCGGCGAAGCGGGCGACGAGGGACAACCCGATTCCGGTCCCCGGGGTGACGGAGAGCATGTTCGCTCCGCGGTTGAACGTCTCGAACACGACCTCCTTGAACTCATCGGCGACCCCGGGCCCCTCGTCCTCGACGACGAGCAGGAGGTCGTCCCTCTCGACTTCGAGTCGAATCAGGATCGCGCTCCCAGCCGGCGTGTGCCGCACCGCGTTCATCACGAGGTTCTCGACGATGCGCTCGAGCTTGGGCGCGTCCACCTCGGCCTGCAGGGGGCCGCCGCTGATGCCGACGTGCCGGCCGTCGAGCGAGCAGGCGGCGACGGCCGCCTCGACGAGGGCGAGCACGTCCGTCGGCTCCCGGCTCACGACGACGAGGCCGCGCCGAAGGCGTTCCACGTCGAGCAGGTCGCCGAGGAGCCGCTCGAGCCGCCGGGCGGCTCGCGTGAGTTCCGCGACGGTTGCGTCGACCGCTTCGTCCGGAAGCTCCTTCCGGCGTCGCTCGAGCGTGAGCGCGAAACCGAGCACGGAGGTGAGCGGCGTCCTGAGCTCGTGCGAGACCGCCGAGAGGATGTCCTCGCGCAGCTTGTCCGCCTGCCGCTGCTCGGTCACGTCCTGCCCCGTGCCCACCATGGACACGGCCTCGTCGCCGTCGAGGACGACACGGCCGCGACTCGCGACGACCCGCTCGGCGCCGTCCGACCGGATGACGCGGTACTCGAGGGCGAACGGCTCGCGGTCGCCGTAGGCCCGCGTGACAGCCTGGTCGACGAAGGCCCGGTCGTCCGGGTGGACGTAGTCGAGGTAGGTCCCGTAGGTGACCGGGCCGGACTCCGGCGAGCGCCCGAACATCCGCTGGAGCTCGTCCGACCACGTGACGACGTCGCTCCGGATGTCCCATTCCCAGCTGCCGATGTGCGCGAGCGCCTGTGCCTCGCCGAGCCGCGAGGCCGTCTGGAGGAGCGCCGTCCGGCCGGCCTCGCGCTCCGCCAGGGTCGCGCCCACGACCAGCAGGCTGACGGCCACGAGGGCGAACAGGGCCTGCACGGTCTGCACGCGCCCCGTCGCGGTGTCGGCCCCGACCGGGATGGTGCCCTCGATCGCGCCCCAGGTGCCGAGCGCGCCGACGAGGAGGGCCGCGACCGCGGCGCCCGTCTGCCGGAAGCGGAGCGCCGCCCAGAAGAGGAACGGGAAGATGAGGTACGGGTAGCGCCACGCCCCGGCGAGGAAGACAATGGCGCTCACGGCGGCCAGGGAGCCGAGGAGCGCGACCGCCTCGAGCAGCCGCGCCCTCGTGGGCCGCGAGCGGCGAGAGGCGTAGAGCACGAGCAGCGCCGGGGCGACCATGAGCACGCCGATCGCGTCGCCGAACCACCACAGGAGCCAGGCCGAGCCGTACGAGTCCTCCCTCGCGCCCGCGAGCGTCACGACCGTGACGCCGTTCGTCGCGCTGATCGCGGTGCTCGCGAGCGCCCCGCCGAGGACGAGGGCGAGCACGGCGCGGACCCGGTCGAGCGCGACCGTAAAGCCGAGCATCCGGACGAGGTACGTCCCGACGACGGCGGCGAGCGTGTTGCCGATTGTGATGCCGGCGGCGACGCCGACCGAAGCTTCCCCCGTCACGTTGGCGACGAACGCGCCGACCGCCACGGCCGGCCAGTAGCGGACGCCGAGGATGAGGAGCGCGGCGAGCGCGATTCCCGACGGGGCCCACACCGGCGTGATGACGCCGTGGGACACGTCCAGGTTCAGGCCGAGCTTCGCCGCGCCGACGTACGCGCCGGCGAGGGCGGCTCCCAGGACGGCGGAACGCACGTGCCGGGACGAGATCGCGGGCACTCGGATCACGGAGTGTTGGCCTCCCAGCTCGGCGCGAGCGCGTCGGGCCTGGATCTCACATTTTCCCAGACCGGGCGGCGAGGTCTAGGGCCTGTCCGGAAACCGCTGTCGGCGACTCAGGTCTCGGGGGTGGGCATGTCCGGCTTGACGATGCCTCCTCCGGGCGCGACGATCGCCTCCCGCCGCCAGATGACGATCTCCCGCGCGACGGCCTGGATGATGCCCGCAGTCGGGATCGCCGCGAGCGCGCCGAGAATGCCGACGAGCTCCGCGCCGATCAGCACCGCGACGAGAACGGTGAGCGGCGAGAGCTGCACCGTCCGCCCGTAGATGACGGGCTGGAGGATGTGGTTCTCGAGCTGCTGGTAGACGACGAAGAAGAGGACGAGCATCAGGCCCTTGACCCAGCCCAGCTCGATGAAGCCCACCGTCGAGACGATCACCGCCGCGAGCGTCGCGCCGGCGAGCGGCACGAGATCGAGGATGGCCACGACGACCGCGAGCGCGACCGCGTAGTCGCTTCCGAGCGCGAAGAGCACGGCCGCGGAGATGAGCCCGGCGATGAGGCTGATGACGAGGTTGCCCGTCACGTAGCCGCCCACCGTCCGGTAGATGTCGCCGGCGACCCGCTCCCAGCGAGGGCGGAGGTGATCGGGCAGGAAGTCGTGGAAGCGCGCGACCAGCCGCGGCCCCTCGAGCAGCATGAAGAACGTCAGGAACGAGATCGCCACGACGCCGACGATGAAGGAGACGATCCCGCGGGCGATCTCGATGCCGGCCGTGGTGAGTCCCAGAACGCCTCCGGCGCCCTGCTCCTCGATCGCGTCGCGCACACGGTCGACGAGCTGGTAGTCCTCCTGCAGGAAGCCGAGCGAGCCTCGACCGGCGATCAGGTCGTCGATCAGGTCGGGGACGTCGCTGATGAAGGTGTCGATCTGGTCGATGAGCGGCGGGATGACGAGCGCCCCGAGCGCCGCGAAGGCCGCCAGCGCGAGGAAGAAGACGACGAACGAGGCCCAGCCGCGCCGCAGGCCCCGCCGCTCGAAGGACTCGACCGCCGGATTGAGCGCCAGCGCGAGGAAGAGCGAGATCAGGAGCCACGTGATGACGTGCCACGCGAGGTAGACGAACGTCAGCACCGCCGCCGCGCTGAGGATGATCCCGAGGACGATCAGGACCGAGCGCGGGCGGAAGTAGACGAGGCGCTCCTCCACGCGCCAAGCCTGCCCCACCGGCCGGACGGACGCGCTTCGCCGAGAAAAGTCTTGGGCAGCTCTCATGTCCGACCGGCATCGTGTGAGGCGTGAGCGACTTGAACCGCCTCACGGACGGATCCCCTGTCCGCCCCCCCTCTATCCGGTCCACCCGGAATGTCGTACTCGTCGGGTATGAGAGCCTGAATGGAGGTGAGGCATGCCGAGCAAGCGCTACAGCGTGGAGCAGATCGTCGCCAAGCTGCGCGAGGCGGAGCGACTCCAGGCGCAGGGGCAGACGATCGCACAGGTGTGCAAGCGGCTGGGGATCAGCGACCAGACCTTCTTCCGCTGGCGGATCAAGTACGGCGCCCTGAAGGAGGACGAGGCGCAGCGGCTGAAGGCGCTCGAGCAAGAGAACGCGCGCCTGAAGAAGATCGTGGCCGAGCAGGCGCTCGACATCTCGCTGCTCAGGGATCTCGAGCGGGGAAAATGGTGAGCCCGGCGCGCCGGCGTGATGCCGTCCGCTATCTCCTCCGTCGCCATCCGGTCTCGGAGCGTCGGGCTTGCGGTCTGCTCGGCCAGCATCGCTCGACGCAGCGCTACCGGCCCTTGCATCCGGAGGAGGAGCTGCGCCTGGTGAAGCGGATGAACGCTCTCGCGG